>NZ_JAUYVJ010000010.1:0-133534 GCF_030689115.1 Psychrobium sp. 1_MG-2023
AAACAAGCCAGTGCATTAATCGGTGTTGCCCCCATGAATCGAGAAAGTGGCCGTTATAAAGGCCATCGGAAAATACAAGGTGGTCGCCCTCAAGTACGAACGGTTCTCTACATGGCGATGATGTCTGCGATACAGTCCAATCCTGTATTTAAAGAAACATATCAACGATTATTGGCGGCAGGAAAACCTAAAAAAGTAGCAATTATTGCCTGTATTAGAAAGATGATTGTGATCTTGAATTCAATGCTAAGAGATGGAGTGATGTGGGAAGCGCCAAAAGTATGAAATTAACTATTGACGCCATAGTCTCTTGTTAGGCAAAACCTACAACTGAACTGAAACCTGCCAAGTAGATGATTTAGCCCTGTTAATAATTTCAGATACAGTAGTCATTAATATTTCAGATGTTTTCTTATTATATAAGGCAACCTGATGCCTATTTCCTAATGCTTCTGCAGCTTTGATTTCGTTCTCAGTTAAGGCAAAGAAAAAGCCAGTAAAATCTTCTTTAACACGGTCTTGATTAGCCGACTTAATTTCAATGAAGACTATTTTCGAAAGCGAACCTTTAATAGATTCAAGGTCATTAAAATCTACAGTAACTCCTTTCGGAATTGACAACGCATCGAAACTCGAACGTTTAATCGAAATACCAGTTTCCTCAAGTGCAGATAGCAAAAGCTTTAATTCATTTCCTTTGGGTCTAGGGATCCAATTGTCATTTGACTCAATGGTTACTAACTCACCATTTGAACCATTCTGATTGGCATACCTAGCTAAATGTTGCTTTTTAGAATTGATAACATCTATCGGGTTCAACTGAACATCCTTGTGTTGCCTAACGCCCCATTCAGGGGCTGATAATAGCTTGCTAAAATTGTGAAGCGAAGCGGAACCGAGCAAGCTGTTAGCAGTCCCGTTACTGTAATGGCTTGTTATGTGCCTTTATTTAATGCGTATATTGCCATTAATAATGTTTTTGAGTTAATAGCTTTTTCCAGTTTCTCGGTATCATCTAGACTAGAAGCTACAGAAATATAACCTTTAAAAATGACATTATCACCAACTTCGACGATCTCTTTACCTTGAGGTTTAATAAAGCTTGTTACCCATATATTTTTAATAGGTGGAGTTTTTAAGTCGAGTAAGTACAAGTTCTTATTGTTTACGACAATATGTTTTAAAACAGTACCACCTAAAGCGGTTGCTTCACCTTCATACTTTGCATTTAGTTCACCATTTTCAAATGGATTATCATTTGCTTCACTCGCATACTTGCCAGCTAAAGCTTGAATCGGGATTAAAAAAAATAGAATTGATAAATACTTGAGCATCGATTTCATCCTTGGCACATAACGCTCCCATAAGCCGAGAGCAATGCTGGCGCATTTGTTGCGCCTTTTATTTTTGCAACGAATGTGACCTTATTGCGAATCAGCCTTTATGGGCTTGTTATATTCGCTTTCGAAGCCCCAACCATCACTTTTCCCGCCATATTTTCTTGCTACTTCAGCAAATGTACTCTCAACATATGTGATGTTTTCATGTGTTGGTTCCATATGAACAGAAACGTATACATCAAAGCCTTTTGATACCTCGTTTGAGTAAATAGCAACTTTGAGGTTTTTATATGAATGGTCAACTTCATACGCCATTTTAACAGCTGAATCTTCATCCTTGAAAAGATGAAAAAAATCAATTTCATATTCTCGATTCAGCTTTACGCCTCGCTCATGCATACTTTGCAACACGTGGCCGTTTTCATCATTTGGGTACCGCATTTCTTTCCCTTGTGCAGTCAAAGATAGTAATAATAAAACAATTAAATATATTGGACGCATAACCTATCTTCCCTGCGAATATAACGCCCCAATAAGGGGCTAAAAATGGTTTGCTAAAATGTGCAGCGAAGCGAAACCGAGCAAACTGTTTTTAGTCCTGCTTGATTGGCTTGTTAGCACTACCTGACTGATGCTATTGCTTTTTCCCATAACTCATTGGCATTATGAACACGAGATAATACGTCTTCAATACCACCTCCTGAGCCATGAGCAATTTCCCATTTTGTAGCAACAGGACGAGTGCCAAATAAAGCTCCACCATCCGCGAGA
Organism: Psychrobium sp. 1_MG-2023; assembly: GCF_030689115.1. NCBI lineage: Bacteria > Pseudomonadati > Pseudomonadota > Gammaproteobacteria > Alteromonadales > Shewanellaceae > Psychrobium > Psychrobium sp. 1_MG-2023. The sequence continues at coordinate 2,112 of NZ_JAUYVJ010000010.1, forward strand.
GAATAACCATCTTTATTTGCTATCCCAAAAGAGTGCGAAAGGCTTGGATGATCTTTTACCCCATCTAGTGATGAAACAGGAATCATTGAAGCAAATAATGTATGACTACCGCCACACTCAGAGTGACCACATTTAAATGTAATTTTGAAATCCGGTTTCCAGTCACCAACAGCGACAGGATTAGTCCACCAATCCCACTCAGCTAAATCAAAGAACGCAGCCCAGATAGCTTCAAGTTGAGTTTTAAATTCTAACCCGTTATAAATATTTGCCATGTTCGATGTGCTCCTTAATTTGAAGTAGTGCTAACGCCCAATTAAGGGGTTGATAATTGTTGGCTAAAATGTGAAGCGAAGCGAAACTGAGCCAACTGTTAGCAGTCCCGCTTTAATTACTTGTTAGGTGTTTTATGCACCGATTCGAAAACAGCAGCTACTTTTTTGTATGATTCAGGGAAGTAACAATAACCTTTACTGTTAATATTTAATTTTTCCGATTTTATATACAGATTGAAACTAGGGCCATCACAAATTAAACCCGCTATGTTTTCAGGGTATTGTTTGTCCCAACCATTAACACCAAGTTTTAATAATTGCTCTATTATAGAGTTTGCTTGTTTTTTAGATAAAGTTAGAGAATAAACATCTGGTACATAAGGAATAACATCCATACCAGTTCCATCCATTTTGTAATGTTCATCAATATGGGTATATTTACCTGATTTTATGTATGTTTGGTGTTTATATAAACCTAAAAAACTACTCTCAGTATAATTAACTGTCAATTCTACAGATTGTACTGATATTGATATAAATATAAAAAGTCCGGATAACAACCTAAACATGAAAAACACCTAACGCCCTGTTAAGGGGCAAATTGTAGTTGGCTAAAATGTGAAGCGAAGCGGAACCAGCCAACTGTTATTTGTCCCGCTTGAACAGCTTGTTATGAGTTTTTATTAATACTGTCTAAAACTCTTTGTGGCTCTAATAAATCACTTTTAGGTAATTTAAAGAACTCGAAAGTATCCTTTAAAATTAAAGCCAAAAAATTAATAGCCTGATCAAAGAACATTAATAATTTCTCATCATCACTCAATGAACCTAAATAAACAGAGTTATCTTTTGAATGAAACTCTATCAATGCTGATAGGTTACCATGAGAGTGAAGAGAAAGTGCTTTGTAATAACCATTAAATAAGTCTTGTAAACCAGCCTTGTTAAATCGCTTTTTAACAGAGGAATATTCACCTTTATTTTTGTAATAATTTGATTTTTCTTTATCTGTTTCTTTATGGAGTTCATGAAGTTGCCAGTATAGAGAATCTGTCATTTCCTTGGTGTGTTCAGATTCTTTTATACATGCTAAAAAATCAGCGTATGACTCTAGTGCAGTGCGCAAAATTACAGGTACGCCTGATACTCTTTGATTATTTAAAAGAATAACAGCATCTAAGCACAGCTCACTTACCCTAGAAGCAAGAAACAAAACATATTTTTGTTGTACTGTTTCATATTTAATTTTAGGTAGTTTATCTTCTCTAATTTTGAGAAGTCCTACCCAATCTTCAACTGATGCCATATTCGGAGAAACTCATAACGCCTCATTAAGAGGCAAAAAATTGTTGGCTAAAATGTTGAACGGAGTGAAAACAGCCAACTGTTTTTTGTCCTTTTGAATGACTTGTTATAAGTTACTTTGCAACGATATGCTTGTATTTATATCGGGTGACGAAAACCATAAATAAGCCAACAACAAATAAAATTGCTCCCGGTGCTGCTTGAACAATATTTGATTCACTTCCAAGTATTTTTAAACTCCAATCCGTTGCTCCATTTACACCTTGAATAAACAGATAAATACCGCCAATTATTGAAGCTAAACCTAACACTAAACCAGCTAAAGAGTAGAGAAATTGATATTTAGCCAAAGTAGCCTGAGTTGTTGGATCAGTTGATTTATTAACTTGAGAACCATTAACTACAAAAGTACGATTATTTTTATTTGGATGGGTCGTCATTAATATTTACTCATTTTCAGATGGTTTACCTAATTCAGCCGATATTTTATCTAAAATAGGCTGTTCTGCTTTAAAAGATATTTTGCCATCTTGAAGAGTTATTTCTGTTTTTGCAAATTCATCACTAGAAAGGAAACTCTGTAATTTTTCTTTTGTTGTTGCAATGATACCTGCTGATAGGTCGAAATTTCCTGATTTTTTAATAGGCATACACCAATCCTTAGTTTGTAACTTATAACGCCTCGCTAAGAGGCAAATAATAGTTGGTTAAAATAAGCGACGAAGGAGCAAAAACCAACTGTTTTTTGTCCTTTTGAGCGCATTGTTATATGCCGCTTTCTTCACACTTCTCGATGAAAATATCGGACAACTCACCTTGCAAAGGTTTGCCCGAATCATCAGTAAGCTTAAGTTCTGATTTTAAATCTGAATAGCCACTACCATCAATAATTGAAAGTAAAGATGCAATTGAATCTTGAGAAACTTGCTTCATCAGCGAAACAATTAACTCACGTTCACCTTGATTACTTTTGTCATAGAAAGCTAACAGTTCTTTCCAGTACGGATCTGTTACCTCATTTCTAGGAACATTTTCCAGCATGTTTTTATAGAAAGTAACATTCTCATTTACTGTGCGAGCCAAGATTTCATCGACTAAATATTTAGGTTTCACAGGACTCCTTAAGGCATATAACGCCTCATTAAGCGGAGCAGCTTGTCTGCTTCCGACTTTAATGACTTGTTAGGTGATAATTTAAGTGAGCGCCAAAACTTAGAAAGTAAAAGACGCTTCTTATTTAAAATTTATTTTTATCTATTTAACGCATAGCTACGTACAAAGGTGTCTTGTTTTATCAAGACAAAGGTATTTCAACTGCTAGGCAGATTTCTTGCTCCATGCTTTCTTTAGACTTGCAATACCAATGCAGATATTACGGAAGTCTTCTGAACTCATATTAGAAATGTAGTCAGTCAGAATATCAAAGTTGATCGTGATTTGTAGTGTCAGATCAACAAGAATATCTAAACTCATATAAGTTTCCTCTTATGATGAGCAGCTTTTTACACCTTTATTACCGCGGGTGTGTGGTCAGAAGTATATTGAGTGCTTGCCCTCCTTATCCTTGGTGGCTGAGATGAAAGTAACTGCGTGAACAGTTACACATTGAAGGGTTAAGTTCTTAGTGTGCAAATTGGTTAAATATGTAAATTAGGTTTATCACCTAACGCCCAATTAAGGGGTTGATAATTGTTGGCTAAAATGTGAAGCGAAGCGAAACTGAGCCAACTGTTAGCAGTCCCGCTTTAATTACTTGTTAGGTGTTTTATGCACCGATTCGAAAACAGCAGCTACTTTTTTGTATGATTCAGGGAAGTAACAATAACCTTTACTGTTAATATTTAATTTTTCCGATTTTATATACAGATTGAAACTAGGGCCATCACAAATTAAACCCGCTATGTTTTCAGGGTATTGTTTGTCCCAACCATTAACACCAAGTTTTAATAATTGCTCTATTATAGAGTTTGCTTGTTTTTTAGATAAAGTTAGAGAATAAACATCTGGTACATAAGGAATAACATCCATACCAGTTCCATCCATTTTGTAATGTTCATCAATATGGGTATATTTACCTGATTTTATGTATGTTTGGTGTTTATATAAACCTAAAAAACTACTCTCAGTATAATTAACTGTCAATTCTACAGATTGTACTGATATTGATATAAATATAAAAAGTCCGGATAACAACCTAAACATGAAAAACACCTAACAGTATATTAATCGGAATTCTTATTAAACCCGACTAAAAGTTGTTTATTAAAGAAGCCAATTTAAAACACAACCTCTAATTAATCAATAAATTGCGATATAAACATTTATCTATTCTCTCTTTTCACGCTGCGGAGAAATTGCCTTGGCTGTAAAAAGAGCGATTTTAACAGACTGGGCGATAAAAGATTAATAACGAGATCAACCAGCTACTAGCCGTTCTCTGTTTTTACACGCTGAAAAAAGATAGAATGAGCAAGCAAAATTTATTAGTTTTTTTGGGGGTTTCATTATAACTGTATAAACAGAGTTAATAGAGGAGGCTGAATAGCGAGAGCAACAGACTAAATCACACTGGCGTATGTATAAGTAATAAACAAAGTAAGAAGCACTCTCCTACTCCATCTCAAGCAACTTCAACAACTCAGCAGGGATTTCTAATACGCGTTGTTCGACAAGTTGCATTTCAGCGGGAGTGAGTTCAGCATAAGCTTTAGGGTAAGGCCAGCCATAGCCCCAACGAAACGGGGTATACCAATAGGGGTGACCGCCAACCCTAACGCCTGTGAGCATTAAGGATGCAATGTGAGGGTGCCCCGCTTTAGCAACACAGAGCAGCAGTTCGCGATCAGAGCGTTGCCGTTGCTTCGCAGTGCCGCCTTGCCAATAGTCAAAGTCGTGTTGAACACAACAGTGTAACCATTGCTCGCTACTGGCGAGTGTACCATCGGGAAAGAGGCTGCAACCATCGGTGGTAAAGGGGGCGAGTTTGGCTTGTTGTGCATTGCTGCTAAACGCAATTATCCACAATAAACTGACTAGCCCCCTGATCATAACTTCCTAACCACCCTTGTTCTTACCGTGCGTGTCTGATTAGCTCATTGCGCGCGCTTGAACCATTTGCGCTTTAATGTCGCGAACCGCTTGGTCTAAGCCAATCATTGAAGCACGTGCGATAATTGAATGGCCGATGTTTAATTCATAAATCTCTGGGATCGCGGCAATAGGTGCAACATTATGGTAATGCAAACCATGACCTGCATTAACCACTAAACCTCGGCTGTGTGCGTAAGCAGCCATGCTTTTAATACGCTCTAATTCTGCATTGCGCTCAGCATCTGTTTCAGCATCCGCGTAACAACCGGTGTGAAGCTCGATATAAGGTGCACCCACGTTAACTGCCGCATCGATTTGCTCTTTATCAGCATCAATAAACAATGACACTTTAATGCCTTTATTTTTTAATTGGGCAATGGCTTCAAGCATCGTATCTAGTTGACCTGCCACATCTAAGCCACCTTCAGTGGTTAGCTCTTCGCGTTTTTCTGGCACTAAACATACGTACTCAGGTTCAACTTCACAGGCAATCGCGATCATTTCATCGGTCACGGCCATTTCAAGATTCATGCGTGTTTGTAACGTTTTTGCTAATGCGTATACATCGCGATCTTGTATATGACGGCGGTCTTCGCGTAAATGAACGGTTATTCCGTCGGCTCCAGCAAGCTCTGCAATCGCAGCGGCGTGAACAGGGTCAGGGTAGTTCGTGCCACGTGCTTGTCTTAACGTTGCTATATGGTCGATATTGACGCCTAGGTAAATTGGGTTCACGTTACATTCCTCTTATTGACTTTTCTTACGAGAAAACAGGGCTCGGCTGTGCAATGGTTTACTGCCCAGTAATGGCGCGAGTGCCTGTCTTGTTAATTGTTTTGCTTGATGACGCGTTATCTTGTCACAAAAATGATTGTTTGCAATATTTAAAATAGTCTCGCCTTGATACGGACCATTAATTAATGCTTTAAGTCCCTGCTCTGGAATAAGGCGATAACCCATATCGACAACAATCGGATAGCCATCGATGTCGTGACTCAGGGAAAAGCCATGTCCTAGCTCAGCTAACAACGTCAGTTCAAATTGACGCAGCGCACTCTCAATGTCTTGTTGCTTTGATAACGCTAACAAGGTGGCATGATAGGTACTATAAATTTGCGGTTGACTCACTTCTTTAGCTAATAAACGTAAAACAAGCTCGTTGAGATACAGACCACTATAAAGAAAATCACGGCTCAGTGGCAAGGCTAATGTAGGAGAGTCGATACGGACTAAAGTTTTGAGGTCACCATGACCACGCCAAGACACTAATAATGGGCGAAATGGCTGCAGGGTGCTTTTATTGATATTGTTTTTGCGTTTAACACCTTTAGCCACAGCCGAGATTCGGCCATGACTTTCGGTGATTAGTTCTACGATGAGGCTCGTTTCACTAAAAGGTCTGGAATGAATTAAATAGGCTGCGCACAGCGGTGAAAGATCACTAGCTTTATGCATTAGCCCAAAGCTTACTCACCATAGCCTAAGCTATTAAGCGCGCGCTCATCATCAGCCCAACCAGACTTCACTTTAACCCACAGTTCAAGGAAGACTTTGTTCTCAAACATCTCTTCCATGTCTTTACGCGCTTCACGACCGATTTGCTTAAGCTTTTCACCTTTCTTACCGATGATCATGCGCTTTTGTCCTTCACGTTCCACTAAAATTAACGCGCTGACATTGAACACACCATTAGGCTGCATGGTAAAGGCTTCGATCTCTACCGTTACTGAGTATGGTATTTCGTCACCAGTGAAACGCATTAGCTTTTCACGGATGATTTCAGAGGCCATAAAGCGTTGTGAGCGATCAGTAATGTAATCTTCAGGGAAGAAGTGATCACTTGGAATTAGCGAGTCACGTGCAAGCTCGATTAACTTCGGGACACCGTCACCGTGTTTAGCAGAGATAGGCATAATATGATCAAAGTCATATTGCGTCCCAAGCCATTGCAGGTGTGGTAATAAGTCAGCGCGCATTTGCACGTTATCTTCTTTATTCACCACGGCAACCACTTTAGTGTTACCACAGCTTTTACGCAGTTTATTAAGGATCATTTCATCGTCGCCGGTCCACTGTGTCCCTTCGACTAAGAAAAATACCATTTCAACATTACCTAATGAACTGGCCGCAGCACGGTTCATTAAACGGTTAATCGCGCGCTTTTCTTCACTGTGTAAACCCGGCGTATCAACATAAATTGTTTGATGCGTCCCTTCGGTATCGATCCCCATCACGCGGTGACGAGTTGTTTGCGGCTTACGCGAGGTAATACTAATCTTCTGCCCTAATATTTTATTTAATAGGGTTGATTTACCGACGTTTGGTCGGCCAACAATGGCAACAAAACCACAATAGGTTTGCTCATCATTTGTTTGCTGCATGGATTGCCTCTAATGCTTTTTTCGCCGCGTCTTGTTCTGCTTTACGACGAGAAGTACCCACACCCTGTGTCGCGTGCTCTGCACCTTCAACAACACATGACATGGTAAATTTTTGGTTGTGTGCTTGGCCTGTCACTTCAATCACTTCATAGGTTGGTAATGGCAAGCGTCGGCCTTGTAACCACTCTTGTAACTGAGTTTTAGGATCTTTCTGACTAACCCCTGGCTCAATAGTATTTAAGCGCGGCTGATACCAGTTAAGAACCAATGTCTTACACGTTGCCATATCACTATCAAGGAATACGGCGGCAATGATGGCTTCAACGGCATCGGCTAAAATAGACTCGCGTCTAAAGCCACCACTTTTAAGCTCACCAGGGCCTAAACGTAGGTAGTCACCCAATTCAAAATCACGTGCGATTTCTGCTAATGTTTGACCGCGCACTAAAGTCGCACGCATGCGGCTTAAGTCACCTTCAGACACTTTTGGAAACTGCTCATACAAGGCTTCGGCAATAAACATGCCCAGTAAAGAATCGCCTAAAAACTCCAAACGCTCATTATGCTCCCCCCCCATACTACGGTGGGTTAACGCTTGCAGAAAAAAGTCTCTATTTTTAAAACTGTACTGAATTTTTCGTTCTAATTTGTCGTACGGAATATTTCTCATTATTATTATCCGATTTTACCTATTCGGTCAGTTCTAATACCAGAAGGAACCCAAGTAGGTAACCAGTCATTTTCACTGCGGTTAAATTCAAAACTGGTCCAGATAAATACTGCTTTACCAACCATGTTTTGCTCAGGGACAAAGCCCCAGAAACGACTATCTAAGCTATTATCGCGATTGTCGCCCATTACAAAATATTGACCTTGAGGAACGATCCATTCCCCTTGGCGTGCACCTGTTTGATTAAAATATTCAGGGCGTCCAGCAAACGCTGGGTTAAATAATATTTGATGATTTACACCTAATAAGTTTTCATGCGCTTCTGTTAGCGGATACGAGTCTTGAATAAAGTCGCCTTGGGAGACAATATCGATACTCACTTCCTCAAACTTATCGCATGGTGTTAACTCGACATTGTTATCAGCGGCACAAGCACGCTTGATATAAAGTCGCTTATTACGGTATAGCACGGTATCTCCGGGTAAACCAATAACACGCTTTATATAATCAACTGTAGGCTGCGGTGGGTATTTAAACACCACCGAGTCACCACGTTGTGGCGCTCCCGTTTCAATGACTTTATTACGCAATACAGGTAACTTAACCCCATATGCATACTTCTCAACTAAGATAAAGTCGCCAACTAACAGCGTAGGCATCATCGAGCCAGAAGGGATTTGAAACGGTTCATAGAAAAATGAACGCAATACTAAGACAAAGCCAATCACAGGAAAAACACCGCGACAGTTTTCAACTAGCGCTGATTCTTGTAATACTTTATCTTTAGCATCTTGCTCAATCGTATCAGCTAATCCCGCAACAACCGCGCGACGTTTAGGCAAAAAGACAAAATGGTCAATCGCCCAAACAATACCTGTACCCAATGTTGCTATGACTAATAGAAGCTCAAAATAGCCCGCCATCAATTACTCTCCAACTTTTAATACCGCTAAGAACGCTTCTTGTGGTAATTCAACATTACCAACAGACTTCATACGTTTCTTACCTGCTTTTTGTTTTTGTAATAGCTTTTTCTTACGGCTCACATCACCACCATAACATTTAGCGGTTACGTCTTTACGTAATGCTTTAATGTTAGTACGCGCTATGATTTGGCTACCAATCGCTGACTGAACAGCGATATCGAACATTTGACGTGGGATAAGCTCTTTCATTTTTTCTACAACCGCACGGCCACGGAACTGAGCGTTATCACGGTGAGTGATCATAGCTAAAGCATCAACGCGCTCGCCGTTTACTAGCATATCAACACGTACCATGTTCGATTCTTGGAAATGCTTGAAGTTGTAATCAAGTGATGCATAACCGCGTGATGTAGATTTCAACCGATCGAAGAAATCAAGGACAACTTCCGCCATCGGTAGTTCGTAGGTCACTGCCACTTGCTTGCCGTGATAAACCAAGTTGGTTTGAACACCACGCTTTTCAATACATAGGGTAATGACCGAGCCTAAATATTCTTGCGGTACTAGGATATTTGCTTCAACGATAGGCTCGCGAATTTCAGCAATATTTTGTACTGGCGGTAAGTCAGATGGGTTATCAACGTTTAACGTTTCACCAGCGGTTGTGACTACTTCGTAGTTTACCGTTGGTGCGGTCGTGATGAGGTCTAAATTATATTCACGCTCTAAACGCTCTTGAATGATTTCCATGTGTAACATACCAAGGAAACCAATACGGAAACCAAAACCTAATGCGCTTGATGTTTCTGGCTCATAATGAAGCGATGCGTCATTTAAGCTTAACTTGCTTAGTGCGTCACGGAAGTTTTCGTAATCATCAGAGCTGATTGGGAATAGACCAGCATAAACTTGTGGTTTCACACGCTTAAAGCCCGGTAACGGTGCTTCAGCAGAGTTACGTGCTAAAGTCAGCGTATCACCAACAGGTGCACCGTGAATCTCTTTGATGCCGGCAATGATGTAACCTACTTCGCCCGCTTTTAATGAACCCGTCTCAGTTTGTTTTGGCGTGAAAATACCGACTTTATCGATGATATGTGTATCACCTGTCGACATTACTTTCATTTTGTCGCCAACTTTAACTTGACCGTGTTTGATACGTACCAAGCTCACAACGCCTTGGTAGTTATCAAACCAAGAATCAATAATAAGGGCTTGTAGCGGACCGTCCATTTCACCTTCAGGTGAAGGAACTTTAGACACGATGTCCTCTAAAACATCTTCAATGCCTAAACCAGTTTTAGCAGAACAACGCACCGCTTCAACAGCATCGATACCCACAAGGTCTTCAATTTCTTCAGAAGCAGAGTCTGGGTCAGCCGATGGTAAATCGATTTTATTTAAGACAGGGACAACTTCCAAGTCCATTTCAATCGCAGTGTAACAGTTCGCCAGTGTTTGCGCTTCTACACCTTGAGCAGCATCGACAACCAACAATGCCCCTTCACAGGCGGCAAGAGAACGAGAAACTTCATAAGTAAAATCAACGTGCCCAGGCGTATCGATGAAATTTAACTGATATGTTTCACCATCGCGGGCTTTGTAGTCTAAGGTAACACTTTGAGATTTGATGGTGATACCACGCTCACGCTCGATATCCATGTTATCAAGTACTTGTGCTTCCATTTCGCGGTCAGATAAACCACCACAGAATTGGATTAAACGGTCAGACAGAGTAGATTTGCCGTGGTCAATATGGGCAATGATTGAGAAATTACGTATATGCTTCATTAAAGAATAGCCAACCTAAAAAAGTAAAAGACACAAAAATTTCGCCAATTCTACCGTAAATAAGCACCTGTGCCAAAGTTAATCGACCTAAGCGTGAAAAAGCTCACTAACAAAAATCCTATTTAGGGCAAGAAACCACAGATATTATTTCAATGTGTGGCTGCTGTCGGTCCATTACTTGTAAATAGTGCCGTGCAGCGCGGTGGCCACAATAGCCACCAATGCCGGCAAGAATAATAGCGATCCATTGTGGCCAGCCTGCTTGCTCAACTAATAAGCTTTGCGCGGATAAACCCACAATGAATAAGAAAAATAAAGGAAAGAAATAAGTGATTGCAGCAATTTTTAGGACATCCCCTTCAACCGTAGCAATAGTGACCCACTGCCCCGGTTGTAAGATCATCAGGGTATTAATACGTAGTTTCTGCGTTTTACCACTAAATGCTTTAGCAACCGTGCCGACACCACAAGACTCTTGGTTAGAGCAACCACTACAACTTGAATTTACTGCAACTTCAACTTCAACTTGCTGTCCGTTAACGCTGGTCACCAACGCTTGCTGCTCTAACATGGTTCTAATTCTCGCTTCGAGTCGAAAACTCGATTATTTGATACGCTTACGGTTTAAGTATAACAGCTCGCGCGATCTTATTCGCGGTTTCATAAGGAATACGTCCAACGACCGTCACTTCACGATCACCTAAGTGTTGATTAGCCATTACGATGCCGCTTTTAGTAAACACTTTTTCGGGCAAGCTAATCTCACCTCGTTTAGCAACATAAACTGATATTTGTGATAAGCCATCACTTAACATTAAATATTCAACAGGTTGGGATGTATTAATCAAACGGTGATTATCAACAGCTTTAATATCAAAACCACTTGGCAACCAACTGAACCCCCAACGAGTTTGCTGTTGTTGTGAAGTTGCAATACTAAAATCGGGCAGCTTAGTATGCTTAAGCTTCATCAGGTTATCGCTTGGTTCACTGGTAATATGTAAACCAACAGCTTGCACTTGCTCAAGCAAGTTATTATTGAGATCAAATAGGTCATATCGTAGCAGTAACGATGTTTCCATATCGAGCCACAATATGTAGTTAAAACGGTGTTTATCTTTAGACTTTAAGCGAATTAGTTGGCTAATTCGCCCTGCGACCCGACCTTTTCCTACTTTGGTGATAGTGTAGTTGCGTTCGATATGTTCAATCTTATTAACAAATATTGCAGGCGATGCGCCGATGATATGAGAAGATTTAACACTATAAGGTTTAATGTCAGGTTCAACATAAGTCACTGTATCGGCAACTCGATAACTATAACTCACTGGGCCACTGAGCGAAGCAACATAAACCACTTGTTCACCATCAATGACGCCATGTTCAAAGGCATAACTTTGAACATGGTTTCGTTCTAGGTGGATCATTGGTAACTTAAAATTGAGCTGCTTATATGCAGCGCTCATGTTATGAAGCCAATCTAGCGGTGCCTTTTCTGTCGCATTCGCTGAAAAAACAAAAAGCAGGGTACTAAGTAACCAATAACGCATTAACCAAACCTACCTATTGTTTTTTATCCGATGGCTCTTTTTCTGACTCTACTTCTTGCGTTTGAGACTTTAAGCGCTGTTGTAGCATGTGATCTTTAACAAAAGCATTCATACGATGTTGCTGCTGTGCACGTTGCTCTTCTTGTTCAATCTTTTTCTGTAAATCGTTGGTTGTTGGTGCTTGAAAGCTTACTGGTGAAGCATAACCACCCGTCGGGATAGTTTGAAGCACAGGGATATCTTTAGACTGTGTCTCTTCATGGTTAAACTGTTGTACACCGATAACCATCGCGGCAGCGACAGAAGCTGCAATACCATATTGCCCTAACTTACCAAAGAACGGAATCACTTCAGCACGAGGCTTTTTCGACACCTCTTCGTTTACAGTGGTTTCTTGCGTTGCTTGAGGTGCAATGACCGTAGGCTCTAATTCAATGGCCGCAGCCACTTTATCAGCGAAATCTAGTTCAAAGGCGGGTGATAATTCATCACGAATCGCATCACCAATTAGATGATAACGTTCAAAATCACCTTGTAAGGCCTCATCACTAGCCAGTTGGTCTAGCAACTCTTTTGATAACTCTTCACCATCTATAAATGAGGATACTGTTTGTCTGTTGTCTGACACTATATACACCTTCTACCGTTGCATTAAGGGGTCGATTTGCTTATCTAAAGCTTCTCGCGCCCTAAAAATCCGCGAACGAACAGTCCCAACAGGACATTCCATTACATTTGCGATATCTTCATAACTCATGCCTTCCAATTCACGTAAGGTAATCGCTGTACGTAAATCTTCAGGTAATTTTTCTAATGTAGAAACTACTACATCTCTTATCTCGTCTGTTAGTAACAGGCGTTCTGGTGAAGCACTCTCTCGTAATTCATCACCGTCATCAAAGTACTCACCATCACTGATATCAATATCAGAGCTTGATGGCCGCCTCTTTTGTGCGACTAAATAGTTCTTCGCTGTATTTACCGCGATGCGGTATAACCAAGTATAAAATGCACTATCACCACGAAAGTTCGGTAATGCGCGGTAGGCCTTGATAAAAGCCTCTTGGGCAACATCAGGAACATCTCCCTGATTTTTAACAAAACGACTAACTAAGTTTAGTACCTTGTGTTGGTATTTTCTAACCAACAAATCGAACGCAGCTTTATTCCCCTGCTGTACTAACTCAACCAACTGTTGATCTGTTTTTGGTTCGCTCATTCAAGCAATATCTCCATCTCTGTATTTCACTGCATGCTCGAAGTAAACGCACAATAATAGACTGGCGTGTTTAGATAAAGTTCAGTAAATGTAATTTTTTTTTACATTTTATTCTTATTGACTACTTATTTCACTAAATTCAAATACTTTTTATTAGGTAAAAAAGTGCATTTTGGCTTATATTATAGGCCATCGCTTATTTAGCTAAAAAGATCATGAAAGACGCTATTGAACATTACTGTGACATCTTAATTATTGGCAGCGGCGCAGCAGGCCTTACTCTGGCGTTACAAGTCGCTCAATTTGCTAAAGTGACCGTATTAAGTAAAGCACAATTAAATGACGGTTCAACATTTTACGCCCAAGGGGGTATCGCTGCCGTCTTTGACAAAAAAGACAGTATCGAATCCCATGTTAATGACACCTTAATTGCAGGCGCAAATTTGTGCGACCGTCATATTGTTGAAATGACAGCACAGCAAGCAAAGTCTTCATTGGAATGGTTGATCGATTGTGGCGCTGATTTTGATCAGGAAATATCAGCCAAAGGTGAACAACGTTATCATTTAACGCAAGAAGGTGGTCACAGCCATCGCCGTATCCTTCATGCTGCTGATGCCACTGGTAAAGAAGTTCAAACCACGCTACAAAATCAAGTGACCAAGCACCCAAACATCACCATTCTTGAGCGTTACAATGCCGTTGATTTAATTACGTCTACTGAGCAAGACAGCAAACGTGTTATTGGTGCTTATGTGTGGAACCGTCAAGATGAACATGTTGAAACGATTTACGCCAACCATATTGCGTTAGCAACAGGCGGTGCCAGTAAAGTGTATCAATACACCAGTAACCCCGATGTTGCCAGTGGTGATGGTATCGCTATGGCGTGGCGCGCAGGTTGTTCAGTGGCTAATTTAGAATTTAACCAATTTCATCCAACGAGTTTGTACCACCCGCAATCCAATAACTTTCTGTTATCTGAAGCCCTGCGTGGTGAAGGTGCGGTATTAAAACGCCCTGATGGTTCACGTTTTATGGATGATTTTGATACTCGTGGTGAGTTAGCACCGCGTGATGTCGTCGCCCGTGCCATTGACTATGAAATGAAGCGATTAGGGGTTGATTGTCTGTATTTAGATATTAGTCATAAAACCGCTGAGTTTATTACCGCGCACTTTCCGACAATCTATCAACATTGTTTATCATTAGGCATCGATATTACTAAAGAACCTATGCCTGTTGTCCCAGCGGCTCATTATACCTGTGGTGGTGTCACTACCAATGATCGCGGCGCAACGGATATTTCTGGCTTATACGCTATTGGTGAAGTTGCCTACACCGGGTTACACGGCGCTAATCGTATGGCAAGTAACTCATTACTCGAGTGTTTAGTATTCGCTAAAGCCGCCGCTGAAGATATTCAAAAGAACTTCATCGCTAACACGCATGACATCACGATTGCTCCGTGGGATGATTCACAAGTGACCGATTCTGATGAAGAAGTTGTTATCCAACATAACTGGCACGAACTACGGCTATTTATGTGGGATTATGTTGGTATCGTCAGAACTGACAAGCGTTTAGCCCGAGCCAAAAGCCGCGTTGAATTGCTTCAATCTGAAATCCATGAGTACTATAAACACTTTAAAGTGTCGAATAACTTACTCGAATTAAGAAATTTAGTGCAAGTAGCTCAGCTAATTATTGATTGTGCAATTGCCCGTAAAGAGAGCATAGGCTTACATTACAACCTTGATTATCCAGAGCCGCTAGAAAAGAGTCAGCCAACAGTCCTAACGCCATCGCATAAATCTGATTGAGCTCGTTTAAATCTGTTGCCGTCTTAAGCGAATAATACGACATAGACGGCGATAACTTGTATCATCCACCATATCCGGCCAGATAAGTATTTTTAACTTATTCGAATCGAGTTCATGTTCACTTATGTAAAGCACACAACACCAAGGAACAATAAAGCTTTGTGCTAATAATTGGCCTTTATTCAGCACAATGGCCTCTGTTGAATCATTCAGGAAGTCAATCTCACCAATATCATTAACTTGGAAGTTAGGCGACATTTGTTTGTTCTTTGCCACAATGAAATAGCTTAATAAGCTCTGTATTGCAAAACCAATAACTGCTGCCTGTGTGGCTAAAAACAGCTGATGGAGAATTAGGAACATAACAGCGTTGATCAGTGTGAACAAAACAAGCTGAAAACGATGAGCAATCACTGACGATTTAACAATGATTAGGTATTTAGAGTAGCGCTGCATTGTGGTCTCAGACAATGAATTCAGCCATTAACTATAGAACAAAAAAAGCCTGAGATTAAAAAAAGCCCCTGCGGGGCTCTGTTGATTACCAACTCGCGGTTAAAGACTAAACTTTAACGCGGTTTACAATATAGGTCATCATTGCTTGTAATGCAGGGTCGGAGCTTTTTTCATGTCCCATCGCCCATGCAAATAAATCAGGATCGTCACACTCTAATAAGCGTTCAAATGTCGCTTTATCATTGTCGTTTAATTCATCCCAAGCATCCTCAACAAATGGCATAAACAACACATCTAGCTCTAACATGCCGCGACGACAAGCCCAACGTAAACGTGGCTTATCTAATGAAGGTTTTACTGTAGTCATAAAAATTTCCCCGAAAAAAGTCAGTTAACTATACTGCTTATGGTGCTTTAATACATGGACATAGATCATGTTCACTGGCTATAGGCCTGAGTATGTGAATAACCTAAAATGCAGCTGACTTATTTAAACTAAATCACGCCGCTACTTTACCGAATGTTGACACAATATTCATCATTAGAAATCATTTTTTACAGAGTTAAATAAAAACTTAAGTCGAACTAGCCATAAAACTAAACTTCAAACACTAAAGGTGAGTCAGGGTCTCCCCTTTATTATTTATGGAAAAAAGAACTAACAGTTATTAGCTAAAAATCGGTAAGATATGACTAAATTTTTACTCGACGCTCAATGAATCAACTCGGCTGATAAAGTCGCTAATTGAATCTATTGACTGTTTAAAAGAGATAACATGAAACAATACTTAGATTTGTGTCAGCGCATCATTGACACAGGAACATGGGTACAAAATAAGCGTACTGGAATCAAATGTTTAACCGTGATCAATGCCGATCTAGAATACGATGTAGCAGCCAATAAGTTCCCAATGATCACTACGCGAAAAAGCTATTATAAGGCCGCTATTGCTGAATTACTTGGCTATTTACGCGGTTATGATAGCGCCGAGCAATTTCGTGCGATTGGTTGTAATACATGGAACGCTAATGCCAACGAAAACGAAGCTTGGCTTAATAACCCTAACCGTAAAGGCGAAGATGACATGGGCAGAGTTTACGGCGTTCAAGGCCGTGCTTGGATGCGCCCAGACGGTAGCACTGTCGATCAGCTAAAGAAAATTATCGACAATCTATCAAACGGCATTGACGATCGTGCTGAAATTTTAAGCTTCTATAACCCAGGCGAGTTCGACTTAGGCTGCCTCCGCCCATGCATGCATACGCATCATTTCTCTTTACTGGGCGACACACTCTACCTCAACAGCGAGCAAAGAAGCTGTGATGTGCCACTAGGGTTAAATTTCAATCAAATACAATGTTTTGTGTTACTGGCATTAGTGGCGCAAATCACTGGTCACAAAGCCGGTAAGGCCTATCACAAAATCGTAAATGCACACATTTATGAAAATCAATTAGAATTGATGCGTGATGTGCAGCTCAAACGTGAGCCATTTGAATCACCACAATTGCGTATCAATCCTAAAATTAAAACCTTGGGTGACATTGAATCATGGGTAACTGTTGATGACTTTGAAGTTATTGGCTACGAATGTCATGAGCCAATTAAATACCCGTTTGCGGTTTAGACAGTCATTGGCATAAAAGTGCATCCACATCAATCGTTACTCATCACTCATTAAAGAGTGGTTCGTGCATAAAAAAGGCTAGCAATACATTGCTAGCCTTTTTCGTTAATACTCATTTAACACTATTGCTAAGTAGCAATTAAAGAAACTTATTTAGCTTCTGAAGTCGCCGCTTGCTGATAGCCTCTAAAAATTAAAAAACCACCCAGTAATAACATTGGGATTGTTAATAATTGTCCCATGCTTAAATTAAATGTTAATAGTCCTAAATGCGCATCTGGCTCACGGAAGAACTCGACGATAAAGCGACAGACACCATAACCCAATAAGAATAAACCACTAACAGCACCTAATGGACGCGGTTTTTTACTGTATAAATAAAGCACAAGGAATAAACAAAAACCTTCCAGCAGTGCTTGATAGAGCTGCGATGGGTGCCTTGCAAGCGGTCCGCCACCGGGGAAAACCATTGCCCAAGGTACATCAGAAGTCCGTCCCCATAACTCACCATTGATAAAGTTGCCAATGCGACCAAAACCTAGCCCTAACGGTACTAGAGGCGCGACAAAATCACCTAATTCTAGTAACTTTTTCTTCGTTGAACGGGCAAATAAAAACAGTGCAGTGATCACACCAATCAGGCCACCGTGGAATGACATACCCCCTTCCCATACTCTAAATAAATACAGCGGATCATTTAGGAAGTAGTCAAAATGGTAAAATAAAACGTAGCCCATACGGCCACCGATAATTACCCCGATAAAGCCATAGAATAATAGATCACTGACTTGTTCTCGGGTCCAGCCAGAGTTAGGTTTATCTGCACGTGCGTTACCTAGCATCATCGCACCCATAAACCCTAATAAATACATGAGGCCATACCAACGTAATGCCACTGGCCCAATACTGAATATCACTGGGTCTATTTGAGGAAAGTGTAAAACTTCTTGCACAAAAGAATCCTTATCCGATTAAAATTTTTGTTCCGACTACAAAGAGTAACACAGCAAAACAGCGCTTTAATACTTTAATCGGCAATCGTTTGGCTACTTTTACACCAAGTGGCGCAGTAAAAAGAGAAACCGAGATGATCCCTACTAATGCAGGTAAATAAATATAGCCCAAACTCCATTTCGGTAAAACAGCATCAGTATGTAACCCTGCCCACAAATAGCCCATAGACCCCATCAACGCAACAAAGAATCCCCCCGCAGCAGACGCGCCAATAGCCTTACGCATATCAAGCTTAACTACCGAGGTTAAATAAGGGACCAGCAACACTCCACCGCCAATGCCAAGTAAACTAGCGATACCACCGATAAAGACACTTACAACACTCAACTGCACTTTCGCAGGTTTAACATCAGTCGACAGATCCTGCTGATTGTTTTTAGAACCAACCCACATCTGAAGTGACATTAACAAAACAAAGCAGGCAAAAAATAACTTTAAGATCTCACTAGGAATCAAATCGGCAGAATAGCCGCCAACCAGAGCGCCAAAGCCAATGCCAACGATTAAGACCGAAACAAAGTGGTAAGGAATATTGTCCGCGCGATGATGGGCGAGTAAGGTTGAGATAGAAGTCAGTAAAATAGCAGCGAGTGAGGTGCCTAAAACCATTGGCATCAATACGGGGTCAGTAACTCCGGCAAGAGGTAATAACGCAAGTAATACAGGGACAATTACAAGCCCGCCACCGATTCCAAGCATACCTGCGAGAAAGCCAACCACAGCACCAAGAGATAGGCAAAGCAATAAAATTTGTAACGCGATATCCAAGACGGTAGTCCTATTCGATCCAATGCGCCTATTCTACTGTAAGCGCTCAGGATTAACTACAGACCAAAGATTAAAACGGGTTAAAAATTAACTTCTGAAAATACTGTCTTTTTTTGAGATTGGCATACAGTGCCCAACTAGTTCTTTCATTGCTTTGCGGTAGACTTCTCGCTTAAATGAAATTACCTGGCGGACAGGATACCAATAGCTAACCCAACGCCAATCATCAAATTCTGGGTGGTTTGAATGAAGTAAATTAATACTGCTCTCTGGACTCACTAGTTTTAATAAAAACCAACGCTGCTTTTGGCCAATACACACTGGTTGGCTATCATGGCGAATCATTCGATTAGGGAGCTTATAATGCAGCCATGATCGGGTTGAACCAAGAATTTTGACGTCATTAGGTTTTAAACCAACTTCTTCATACAATTCTCGATACATTGCTTCTTCTGGAGATTCGCCTTGATCAATCCCTCCTTGAGGGAATTGCCAGGAATGCTGGCGATAACGGCGAGCCCACATTACTTGGCCATGACCATTACATATAATAATACCTACATTAGGGCGATAACCATCAGCATCTATCATGGTTTTCCTTAGTCATGCACAATACGCATGAACAATTGTTTCTATACTGACTACCTTATAACAGACAATCAATTAAATTGATACAAACTTCATCCCAAATGAATAACTAATACCCAAGCCTCCTATTTATTAACAATTACAGCCAATCCCAACGATCGTTATTAACTATTTCTGTGGATATCATTGTGAAGATCGCACTTGAAAGCTTATTTATCCAACAGGCATTACATTAGCAATCCCTAAAAATCAAACTTATCACCAACTAGCACATACAAACAAAAAATTTAAAATCAATAAGATAAATAGATACCCACAAGTTACCCCGATCTATCAACATTAATATTTATCTTATTAGAAATACTTTTTTATCCCCTTTAATAGCCAGTACAAAATTTAACCACATACATATTGTATCCACAAGGATTGTATTAATTTTGCATAAATGTGACTTTTTTTAATCAAAAAAGCGATTTTTTTATATTTTATTACCAAAACAAGTTATATAAACTAAGTTATCCAATGATTCTGTGGATATCTATGTGAACTATCCACGTTTAGTTGATTATTTAACTCACCAAAGCTTATTCTCGCATCAACCACTATAATTAATTAACCTCAAACCATTGATAAAAATAGACTTTAAGATATTATCAACAATAACCACCAACCTTGGTATGAAAAGTAACCAATAGGCATGAAAGGACTCTCCTTTAACTAACCAACAAAACTAGTTCAACATACACTCGAATTAATACATACTGCTTTGTATATAACGATACAAAGACTACCCAACCATGATATTACCTCCAATGAGTGAACAAGAACTTTTAGCTAAAGCCGATGCAATTGCTGGACTTTCATTAGCGCAGCTCGCCATGCAAATGGGACTAGACGTTCCAGAGAGCTTGCGACGAAACAAAGGTTGGATAGGTAATTTATTAGAAGTTGCGCTGGGTGCTAGTGCAGGATCAAAGCCAGAGCAAGATTTTCCACACCTTGGCGTTGAGCTAAAAACAATTCCAATTAATCGCTTTGGTAAACCACTGGAAACAACTTTTGTGTGTATCACACCATTAATCGGTATTACTGGTATCCAATGGCAGCAGAGCAATATACGTAATAAGCTAGCGAAAGTATTGTGGGTTCCTATTCTTTCAGAAAAAGAACTCGCGATCGGTGAACGACAGATAGGTACACCTTTTTTATGGCAGCCCTCAGCCGAACAAGAGTCATTATTACAACAAGACTGGGAAGAAATTATGGAGTTAATTACTCTGGGTAAAATAGAACAAATCAGTGCCAAGACAGGACAAGTAATGCAGCTTAGGCCTAAAGGCGCTAATTCTAAAGCATTGACCGATGCAATTGGTGAAGATGGCAGTAAAATAAAAACGCTGCCACGGGGTTTCTATTTAAAGATTCCCTTCACCCAACAGATTTTGCAGCAACAGTTTAATTTGTAACAATCACTTCCTCTGCGTTAAATCGAATTCCTATACAAAAGCTTTTCTGGATAGCCCTTCCCGTCGTACCGGCATGTTGTTAGCCGGTATCTTGCTGTACGACTAATTCAGCATCAAGCCTTACACCAAGTGCATAACCAAAAGCACTTTAGGGTAATCCTCCCCGTCGTACCGGCATGTTGTTAGCCGGTATCTTGCTGTGCGGCTAATTCAGCATCAAGCCTTACACCAAGTGCATAAACAAAAGCATTTCAAGTCATCACTATAATTCATTTCATTTAGCGACTATATTTTAAACGATTCATGAATAATGTTGAATTGCTGAACAAGTTAACGTAAAGTTCAAATACACCAATCAAACACTAGTTTGAATAATAAAAATAAAACCTCACTACATGAGGAGCAGCTCAACTGATGGTAACTTCACATTAGTGCTTTTAGACTTAGGTTCTTAACCCAATAACAACCTAGGTGAATTGTTCAATAGCGCTTTGATATCAACCATCAAGTTAATAGCTTATTAATCACATTGATATTGGTCATATCAATAGAAGAATTGGAGCAATCATGTCAGCACAGCAAAATACGCCACAACAGCATTTCCCCCATATGCTAAGCCCACTAGATTTGGGCTTTACCACGTTAAAAAACCGTGTACTAATGGGGTCAATGCATACCGGACTTGAGGAAGAAAAAGGTGGCTTTGCCAAGCTCGCGGCATTTTACGCTGAACGCGCTAAAGGCGGTGTTGGGCTAATCGTCACAGGCGGTATTGCTCCTAATTTTCGAGGTCGAATAGCTCCTCATGGCTCACAACTTAGCTTTTCATGGCAAACAGCAAAACACAAACTAGTCACTGATGCGGTACATCAAGCTGGCAGTAAAATTTGTCTGCAAATTCTCCATACTGGTCGCTATGCTTATCACCCTTTTAATGTAAGCGCGTCAAATATTAAAGCACCGATTAACCCATTTAAGCCTCGTCAAATGAGCGAACGTCAAATCAAGAAAACGATAAAAGACTTTGCTTCAACCTGTTATCTAGCGCAGAAAGCAGGCTATGACGGTGTTGAGATCATGGGCTCTGAAGGTTATTTAATTAATCAATTTTTATGTGCCCGAACCAATCAACGTCAGGATAAATGGGGCGGCAGCTATCAGAACCGCATGCGTTTAGCATTAGAGATTGTCCAGGCTTCGAGAAAGAAAGTCGGTACAGACTTCATCATTATCTTTCGCTTGTCTATGCTTGATTTGGTCGAGCAAGGCAGCACTTGGGATGAGGTTGTTGAGCTAGCAAAAGCACTTGAACAGGCCGGTGTTACTATCATTAATACAGGTATTGGCTGGCATGAAGCAAGGATCCCTACGATTGCCACATCAGTTCCTCGTGCAGCTTTTAGCTGGGTTACCGCAAAAATGAAAAAAGAAGTATCGGTGCCTTTAATTACGACCAACCGTATTAACACACCAGAAGTGGCAGAAGAGATCCTCAGTCGTGGTGATGCTGACATGGTATCCATGGCAAGGCCTATGCTAGCAGATGCCGAATTTGTTAATAAGGCTGCTCGTGGTGAAAGTGAAGCAATTAACACCTGTATAGCCTGCAACCAAGCCTGCCTCGATCATGTCTTTAAACAAAAACGGGCGAGTTGTTTGGTTAACCCTCGCGCTTGTTATGAAACAGAATTAAATTTTGAAAAAGCCCACAAAGCAAAAAAGCTCGCGGTAATTGGTGGCGGTATGGCGGGGATGGCATTTGCCATTTATGCTGCACAACGTGGCCATCAAGTCAGCTTATTTGAAGCGAAAGATCAATTAGGTGGTCAATTTAACTTAGCTAAAAATGTCCCGGGAAAAGAAGAGTTTGTTGACTCATTACGCTATTTCAGCTCTGAATTAGAAAGACAAAACATTGATGTGCACCTCAACAGCCCTCAGTCGGTAGACAGTTTAAAGAAAGCCAGTTTTGATGAAATTGTTTTAGCCACTGGGGTAACTCCACGTATTCCGAGTATCGAAGGTATTAATCACCCGATGGTGTTCAATTACCAACAGGTGCTAAATGGTGAAGCTAAGATTGGCCAACGCGTTGCAGTATTAGGCGCAGGCGGTATCGGCTACGACGTTAGTGAGTTTTTAACAGAAGCAGGTGAGTCACATACCGTAAACTTAGATTTATGGCTAAAAGAATGGGGAATTGATACTGAAATAGCTCATCCGGGTGGTATTGAAGGTGTTAAACAAGTACAGCCAGAGTCAGCACGACAAGTTTTTTTATTGCAACGTAAAGCGGAACGCTTTGGTAAAAGCTTGCAACCGACCACGGGTTGGATACATCGCGCAGCATTAAAGAAGCGTACTGTTGAAATGATTGGTGGTATCGACTACATCAAAGTTGATGATGATGGCTTACACATCAATGATAATGGAGAAACTAAAGTGTTAGCTGTTGATAATGTCGTGATTTGTACTGGCCAAGAGTCACAGCGAGAGCTCGTCGATGGACTCAAAGAGTCCGGCATTCCAGTACATCTCATCGGTGGTGCTGATTTTGCCGGTGAGTTAGACGCCAAACGTGCTATCCGTCAAGGGGCGGAATTAGCAGCGACCATTTAGCCTCTCAGTTCGTAGCGCTAGCTCTTCACTGCTAGCGCTGTTCTTGCAACTTTACCAAGCTACCAAACCAAGCCTCATTACCAACATAGTTCAGAGACTAACAGGTGATAACCGCCCCCTCACGATCTTCATGAAAGCCATCGTTATCGCTATCAACCGACGCTCTTGCACGACCAGGTCGATTAATAATTATGGCGCGATTATAGAATTGTTCACTCCCTGCTAAACATACGCGAAACGTACCATTATAATAATTTGTCCAGCCACGAGCTGAGTACTGTAAAAAATTACGGCTACGAAATGACCGCCATGTCACTCTAAGGTTCGGATCCTCAATATGATTAAACCGGAGTATTCGATCATTCCCATTGATCTTGCGATCTCGATTATGGTCAACAAATAATAGCTGCCCTAAATGCCAATCACGACCACACCTAATGCCATCACTTGATGCACAAAGCGTGACATAAGCATTATTTTTGATAGCCATTTGTCGGGCGAAATAACTTAGTCCAATAAGCCTATTGACGGTACTTGTAATGAGATTACGCTTTAACAACCCACCAAACGCGGGAATAGCACCGAGCAATAAAATACTCATAATGCTTAGTACAATCAATAATTCAAATAAGGTCGTTCCACGGTTTAACTGTTTCATCATTTACTCCATTAAATGTATATTCATCAGCAGAAAAAAATTATAGTTAAAATTTTTTATTTCACCGTTTAATTTGTAACGATATTTCAAGTGATTTAGTTCACATAACACCTGCCATATTGCAGATAGGCGCATTGGAATTTTTAAAACGTGATAGGCTTAGGTCAGAATTTTTATGGATATTAGAAATGAAACTAAAAGTATTAATAATCATATCGTTGCTTATGCTATCCGTGAGCACAATTGCGCAAGCGAAACGCATTGAAACTACAACCATTATGGCATTGCAAGGCTCTGGAGAATTCTCTCCTTTCACTAAGCCCAAGCAAAAAATATATCAGTCAGCACAGCAGTTTAAGGTTTCTGGTGTCATCACTCATGTCCAGCCACAAGCGCTAGGAGAAGACTTACCACAAGGTTTCTTTTTGCAGGATGTATACGGGGACAATAATCCACTAACTTCCGACGCTATTTTTGTCGTGAGTAACAATAAAAATATTAAAAAAGGTCAAGTTGTTTCTGTCACAGGTCATGTTGCTGAACACTATGGTTGGACTCAGTTTAAAGCGAGAAAAATTAACCATACTAACACCTCAAAAACACTTAATGCTGTGCCATTAGTCGCCCTAAGTAGTGATAAAAATTTTAGCCAGACCCTTGAACGCTATGAAGGTATGCTAGTCAACATCACTGAACAATCCGACCTATTTGTCAGCCGTAGTCTTAGTTTTGATCGCCAAGCACGCCGTGTGAATATGTCACTTGCCCATCAAGGTATCACTTACCAGCCAACGCAGCACTTTGCTCCGGGCTCTTCTGACTCTCATCATTTAAATAAAAAGAATCAACAGCGTCAGCTGATAATCGAGTCACACCAGTCTCAGCCTAAAGGCGTTGTGTCTTGGTACCTCGACTTTGCAAAATCAAACAGTCAAGGCAGCACGGACCACTATATCCGTATTAGTGATCAGGCGGTGAATTTAACTGGGGTTGTTGGTTATTCTTACAAGCAGTTCCGCCTTTATGTAACTAAGCAAGCCACTAAAGCCAGCTTCAAACACCTTAAACCACGTACCTCAGCCCCTGTAATCAAGCCGGCGACATTAAAAGTGGCCACGTTTAATGTCCTCAACTATTTCAACTCCCCTTTTGGTGGCGACAAAAATCCGAGAGAGCAAAGTCGTGGGGCACACTCTTTAGCTGAATTTAATCAACAAGCTCAAAAAATTGTTGCCGCGATAACCGCCCTTGATGCCGATATTATTGGTTTATTAGAAATAGAAAATAATGGCTATGGAAAAAACTCAGCTATTGTTGATTTAGTTACCCGCATTAATGCGACCCTACCACCAGCCAAACACTACCGTTTTGTTCAGCACCAACAGCAACAGTTTATCGGCACCGGTGCTATCACCAGCCAGCTAATTTACCGTCCTCAGGTGGTAACAAAACAACAGAGTCGTATCATTGAAATGCCTCAACAACACGCTCCGCGCTCAGGTAAAGAGTCGGGTAAAAACTTCATGCGTGATGCTTTGACCGTGACCTTTAATACGTTAACGACTCAACGACAGTTAACAGTCTCGGTTAATCATTTTAAATCAAAAGGTTCAGCCTGTTGGGAAGATGCTGCTTTACAACACTTTAAAGATCCTGATTTACAAGCCTCTTGTGAACACTTTCGCGTATCTGCAGCCTATCACCTAGGGAAGTCACTAGAAAAAATAAGCGGCCATAAGCTAATCATTGGTGATTTAAATGCATACGCACAAGAAGATCCTTTGGCGATATTAACCAAACGTAAAAGTACCTCTTCGCCACGTAAAATTACAGCGGCGAGAGACACCTATATTGGCGGGAATAAGAAAAGTGGAAAACCATTGCATGGAATAAAAGGGAAAGTGATAGAACAATCCTTTGGTTACCTCAACACCGTAGCAATGTTTCATCCGCAAGCCTATGGCTACTCTTTTTCAAATCACGTTGGTACGCTAGATTATATTTTGGCGTCACCATCATTACAGTCATTTATTGTTGATGCTACTGAATGGAATATTAATGCGGCAGAATCTTCATTACTAGAATATGCAAGAAAACATACTGGTAATAGGACTAAATTTAATGACCCATATCGTTCATCGGATCACGACCCTGTCATCATTTCATTAAATTTATAACATAGTGTTAGACGAGTGGGCCCAACACGGATTAAAGCCCGCTCGGAAATGTTAATTCAAACGTACTCCCTTTACCGAGTTCACTCTTGCATTTCACTTCACCATTAAACGTTTGTGTTGTTAGATTATAGACTATGTACATCCCTAACCCACTTCCCCCACAACCTCGTCTCGTTGTAAAAAATGGTTCGAAGATCATGTCACAGGTATCTTGACTCATACCTGCGCCATCATCGCTATATATTAATGAAATAACTTCATCTTCTTTCGCTAGATTAATGGTTATTTGTCCTTGCTTCTCACCATCAAAAGCATGGATCAAAGAGTTCATGACAAGATTGGTCACAATTTGCGATAGCGCACCTGGATTAATATTAACCTCAATTGTACTATCCCCTTCCACTGTCACATCAACATGAGAACGGCGTGTTTCAGGGTGTAAACTCATCACAATACTTTCAATATAATCGAGCAGGTTAAAATCACGAATTGTCTCACTTGATACATCAACCGCGACTAACTTAAAGTTTCTGATCATCTCAGAAGCTCTCTCTAAGTTAGTTAGAATAATATCAATCGACTGGTTGGATGATTTAATATATTTATCAAAATCTTGCCTAGAAAGTGTTGAGCTCATGACTGCACTACTGAACTCTTTTGACTCTTCGTGTAAATATGACGTTGCTGTAACGCAAACCCCAATGGGCGTATTAAGTTCATGAGCAACACCTGCAACAAGACGCCCTAACGAAGCCATTTTTTCAGATTCTACTAATTGATTTTGAGTTTCTAAAAGATTATTCAATGAAAGCTGTAATTCTTGAGTACGTTCTTTGACTAAATCTTCAAGGTTATCTTTATGTTGACGTAGCTCATCTTCGGCTTTCTTTTTAACCTTATAAGCTTCATCTAGTTCAATTTTCTCTTTATAGAGTTCAAGAAAGACCTCAACTTTGCTGCGCACAATTTTATCGTTAATCGGCTTAACTAAATAATCCACTGCACCACTGGCATAGCCTTTAAACTCAAAGGCTTCATCTCTGGCAAAGGCTGTAATAAAAATCACAGGAATGTGGGAAGTTTTAGGATGGTCTAATAACAACGAGGCAGTTTCAAAACCGTCCATTCCCGGCATTTGTACGTCCATAAGAATAAGAAAAAAGTCTTCTCGATGTGCTACAGCTAATGCCTGTTGCCCTGAAAATGCTTTCACAAACTCGATATCTAAGCTTTCTAATGTTCGCTCATAAACACGGTGATTATTTGGTTCATCATCGACAATGAGTAGTTTTGGTTTTGTGCTATTCATTCCACTCCCCCCTCAGCTAATGCTGTAAGCAATTGGCCGATTTGTAATAATGGTAAAACATAATCAACTTTTGTTTCAGCAATCGCAGCATCAGGCATATAGCGCTCTTGTGCTGTCTCTGGTTGTTGGACAATAGTAAGACCGCCGAGTTGCTTAATTTCTTTAAGCCCTTGAGTACCATCGCTGTTAGCACCGGTCAACACAACACCAATTAATTGTTCACCAAAACAACGGGCCGCGGAGTAAAACAGTACATCCACCGAAGGAATGGCATAACTTACGGGCGGGTCGACGTTAAGACTAAAATGTCTATTTCGTTCTATCAACAAATGATAGTTAGCCGGGGCCAAATAAATGAAACCCGCTTGAGCCAACTCGCCTACTTCAGCTTCTTTTACCTGCAAGTTAGATAACCTCCCTAGGTGTTCAATCAAAAAATTATCGCTATCAGAGGCACGATGTTGGACAATAATCACAGGCATCGGAAAGTCATTTGGTAGTTTCGGGAGTAATGTGGTGAGCGCATTAAGCCCTCCCGCTGAAACCCCGATAACAACGGCATCATACTTTTGCGAGCTTGCGGTAAATTCGTTGTTCATAACTAACACACTCAAACTCATCCTGAACTTTAGATAATGCCAATGTTTCTTTATCGCCCAATACCAAATAGCCGCGATGAACGAGACTGTTAGCAAAGAGCGTTAAAACTTGATCTTGTAGGTGCTGATCGAAATAGATCAGCACATTGCGACACACGATCAAATTCATTTGTGCAAACACCTGATCCTTCACGAGGTTATGATTGGCAAAGGTAATAGATGCATTAAATATATCATTAATTTTTGCATACTCATATTTTGCCTGATAATAATCAGCCAACGATCCTTTTCCACCAGCTTCATGATAGTTCGCGGTAAACTCCTGCATCTTTTCTACTGGGTAAATGCCCTGTTGAGCAACTTCTAAAGAACGATTGTTATAATCCGTTGCATAGATGCGTGTACGTTTTAACAAGCCTTCCTCATGAAGCATAATTGCCATCGAATATACTTCTTCACCTGTTGCACATCCCGCATGCCAAATATTCACTCTTGAATAAGTTCTTAATTGTTTAAACACTACCTCTCTAATCACTCTAAACACATGAGGATCACGAAACATATCTGTTACTGTAATCGACATGTCTTTTAAGAATAGTTCAAAAAATGCGGGCTCATGTAGAACTTTAGTAATCATCTCACTGGGTGAACTTAGATCTGATAACGCTAACCTGTTTTCAACTCGACGTTCTAAGGAAGCGCGAGAGTAATGTCTAAAGTCATAGCCGTAACGAAAGAAAATGGCTTCCAATAACAGATCAACTTCAAACACCCATAACTCATTTTTACTCGGCATGGTTCTCCTTAATTGTTTTAAACAACCACACTCGCATTATCGATAGCAGCTTGGTCAACTCGATAGGCTTGGTAAGATATTCTGAGGCACCAGCATTGAGCGAGCGTTCACGATCTTCAGGCATAGTTTTCGCGGTTAAGGCTATGATTGGAGTCGTGACATACTGCGGTAACTGCCTAATCTTTTCTGTCGCCTCATACCCATCCATTACAGGCATCATAGTATCCATTAGAATCAACTCAACATCATCAATCCGTTTTAATAAATCCAGAGCTTCTTGACCATGGTTAGCCATTTCAACATCAAGGCCTAGTTCGATTAGCTGTTTTGATAGTGCATAGATATTACGCATATCATCATCCACTAATAATATTTTCCGCCCTTTGAGCATCAAATCATCATCATGAACCATTCTTACTTGCTGCTGGTGTGTATCAGCTTTACTTTTTTCTAGGTCGTGTAGAAATAGAGATACATCATCGAGTAAGCGTTCAGGTGAGCCAACTCCTTTAATGACCACTGTTGATGAGTATTTATTTAATTCTGCTTGCTCCTGATCGTTGATATCGCGGGCGGTATAAATAATAACAGGAGGGATGTGACCATGTTGCTGTTGATTGATCGTTTTAAGTACATCAAAGCCACTCATATCAGGGAGTCCAATATCAAGAATAACGCAATCGTAATTACCGGTGGCGACTTCTTCGCATCCTTGTTGACCCGTCCCAACAGTCGTTACGTCAATTGCACTACTCTCTAATAATCGCTTGATGGCACTTTGATTGTTTTTATCGTCCTCAACACTCAACACGTGCTTCAATTTGTCAGCATCTAATTGCGAAATGTTACTTAATACTTGATTGAGTTGTTCAGATGAGACAGGTTTTGTTTCTAAGCCTATCGCCCCTAAACGCAGCATTTGACTTGCATTTTCTTCATGCGCTGACATGATTTCAACAGGAATATGTTTGGTCGAAGGGTTGGCCTTCAGTTGCTCCAATACTTGATAGCCGTCAATATCAGGTAAACTTATATCAAGAATAATGCCATTGGGTTGATAGGCTTGTGCTAAATAGATGCCCGTTCTTCCGTCGCCAGCAACTAAGCTTTTATAGCCATGTTCTCTAGCATAATCACGCAACACTTTAGCAAAGTGTTTGTCGTCATCGATAATTAATAATGTTTTAGAATCACTGGTTAAGTCATCACGATCATCAGGAATAAAAATTAAAAATGGTTGCCTCGCCCCCACTGAATCTTCGTTAGTAAACATTTGTGGAGGAGGTGTCTCTAATAAATCTTTAGTGGATTGCTGACCGTGATTTCTAGCGCTGTACTCATCCTGATAATAGCTTCGATGCTCTTCTCCCTCTTTAGCATCACTTGGAATAACCAATGGTAGATAAATGCTAAAGGTACTGCCTTGATTAATTTGACTGACAACATCAACCTCACCACCAAGCAGTTCGGTTAACTCTTTGACTATCGTCAGCCCAAGTCCCGTACCGCCATATTTCCTGCTAGTTGACCCGTCTTGCTGCTGGAAAGCTTCAAAAATATCAGCCAATTTATTCGCTTCAATTCCAATACCGCTATCAATGACTCTAAGTGCAATGACAGGCTGTGATTCTTGCTCTAATCGACCAAGTGCATCTTGTGGTTTAGCAAAGTCGATATCGAGGATGACATCACCATATTCAGTAAATTTCATCGCGTTAGACAACAAATTACGAATGACCTGTTCAAGTCGTTGACCATCAGTAATGATATTATCTGGGACGCTTGATGCCACATTGATAGTAAAGTTTAAACTACGACTTTGCGCGATTGGATCAAACATCTTATGTAAGCTTCGGCCAAAGGCTGAGATTGCAACACTTTCCCGGTGAATGGTTAACTTGCCGGCTTCTACTTTTGAAAGATCTAAAATATCATTAATTAGCGTAAGTAAATGGTTTCCCCCCTCAAAAATAACTTTAGCGTCTTCGACTTCAACACTGTCTAAATTATTATTTTTGTTATCAACTAGCCCTTTAGCAAGTAATAACAGACTATTAAGTGGGGTTCGTAGTTCATGACTCATGTTTGCCAAGAACTCCGATTTATACTTACTCGCCTGTGAGAGCTGTTCTGCCTTGCTAGCTAGGTCTTGCTTCGACGCTTCGATCGCTTGCTTTTGCTTTGTCAAAAACTCTTTTTGTTCAGCCAGCTCTTCGTTTGATACGCGTAACTCTTCACTTTGCTGTTTAAGCTCCTCTTCTGAAACTTTAAGCCGTTGGGTTTGCTCTGTTAAGTTCTGATTAGCCTCACTTAACTCTTGTTGTTGTTGCTGTAATTGCTCTGTAAGCGCTTGACTGTCAGACAATAACTTTTTGTTGCGTCGCTGGTTTTGCAGGTTATTAATAATAACCCCTAATGACTGACTGACTTGCCCTATAATTTTTAAATTGTTATCACTATAGTGCTCAAATGAGGCTAGCTCAATGACTCCGATTAAACACCCCTCGAATAAAATCGGTTCGAGTAATAAATTGAGCGGCGTTAACTCACCCAACGAGGAATTAATTTGAATGTAATCATCTGGCACCTGCGCTAGTAAAATACTCTTTTTCTCTTTAGCGCACTGGCCAACTAACCCTTCACCAATGATGATTTGTGACGCTATATTTTTACGTGCTTTGAACGCATAACTGCCAAAGAGGATAAGGTTATCCTCTGTGCGTTCAGGGCGTATATAAAATGTGCCGTGTCCTGATTGAGACATTTCAGCAAGCTTAGCAATGATATTGTCACATAGTCGTTCAAGGTCGGTTTCCCCTTGAGTTATATCTGTCACACTACTGACCGCATTTTTAAATTCATTTTGGGCAACAAGATTATCGTTTAATGATTGTAGATCAACTTCAAACTGTTTCTCTTGGGTTAAATCCCGTATAAAAGCCGTTAAGATAATTTCATTGCCATTATTTACCTCACCTATGGAAACCATCATTGGGAAGGTTGTACCGTCTTTACGCAGCCCGACCCACTCATGGCTAAAACTATTGAGTTGGCTGTGTGGTGAGCCCATGTATTGCGCAATTAGATCTTGTTCGCCTGACTCCCCTCCTTGAGCGATAAGAGCATTAATATGCTGATTAATGAGTAGTTCAGGCGGATAAAAAAACAAACGTTCGGTGGCTGAATTTACTGTTAAAATTCGCCCGTGCTCATCAACAGAAATGATCGCGTCTATGGCTGTTTCCATAATTGCTTGGGTGTTTTTATTACTTCTCTCGATTTGTTCAACACGCGCGACCATGTGTTTTTTCATCTGAAATAGTGCATTGCCAAGACGGTCTTGATCATTTTGTTTGTCGATTTCTATTTCATAATTGCCAGCAGCTATTTCATCTGCTTGATTAGCGATGGTATTGAGCGTCGAGATCATAGTATTGATGGAGACCGATAAATCACCCACTTCATCACGGGTCATTAATGCGGCTCGCGTTGAAAGGTCACCTTTAGAGATCTTCGAGGTTAGGTCACGTAAAGCGAGTATCGGACCTGTTAGCATTCGAGTCATAACATAAGAAATAGCCAGACCTAGCACCAGAGAAGTAAAAATGAATAAACCGATATTACGCAATGCTTGTTGCTCATGATGCGTGACTGCAATAATCGATTGCTGTGTAAAGCCTTCAACGGCTGCGATTAACTCCCTGACTTTATTTTTTATTAGCTGCTGTTCCGTGCGTATCTTTTCCAGCTGTTGCTGATACGTTAATTCATTCCATTGTGCTTGGCTGATGCCATCAAAAAAACGCCCTACATGATCGGTATACAGACGAAGATCTTGACCAATACTTTCAATGGTTCGAAGGCTCAGAGTAAGTTCGTGCTTCTCTTCACCTTGAGAGACCTGTTGCAATAAACTAGACAGTATTGATACCTGCTCCACTAACTCCTTATTCACCTCTTTGGCGAGATTCATAAACGCTTTACTCGACTCATAGAATTGAGGTGTTGTTTGGCTATGGCCCTCCATCTCTTGCGCGTAACGTAGCGATTGATTGAATATTAACGTTTGCTCCAATTGGCTTTTTTCGATCTGTTTAAGTAAACGGATTAAGGGCATATCAATATCTGAAATCTCAGAGACCTCAATACTAATCAAATTAATTTGGTTTAACGCATAACTGCCTACCCCAATCATTAAGCAAAGATTGAAGATAGCAATACCAAGAAATTTAAAGCTTAAAGGAAAGCGCCAGCTACCCATATTTAATTCTCACTCATTTGCGATCATTGAGTTATCAAATATAAGTATATGAAGAAATTTTAAAAAGAGGGACTGTTTATGAAAATACTCGATAGCCAACAAACAATTTAGTTTACTGTGCCAGTGCATTCATTGGCATGGCGCTTAGAGCTTGACTCGTCATCCTTGGCGTTTCCAGCTAAGGGCTGTAGGTATGATAAAAATAAATAGCCCTGAGTTTTTCAGGGCTTATCATTTGGCCATTAATCACGCAATTCTGCGATTTGTTCGGTATCTAGATGGCGAATGTCCTTACCTTTAATAAAGTAAATCACATATTCAGCGATATTTTGCACGCGATCGCCAACACGCTCTAATGAACGGGCAGCCCACATCACTTCCATCACGCTAGGGATCGCTCGAGGATCTTCCATCATGTAAGTCATTAATTCACGCATTAGACTTTCATACTGAGCGTCAATTAAAACATCCTTACCGTGTACTTCAAAGGCACAATCTAAATCCATGCGCGCAAAACAATCAAGCACATCATGTAATAGCGCGATGCAGTGGCGACCTAAATTTTCAAGACTCACTAATAGGTGTCCTTGCTTGCTCGCATTTTTTTCTAAAGCAACATTAGCTAGCTGCTTAGCACTATCGCCAATGCGCTCTAAGTCAGCAACGGTTTTTGAAATCGCGAAGATTAAGCGTAAATCCCCTGCTGCTGGCTGACGTTTTGCAATAATACGAGTACATTCTTCATCGATTAATACTTCGTAAGAATTCACCTTACGATCGTTATTAATCACTTGTTCGGCCAATGATTGGTTCAAGGTACTAATCGCCTCAATAGCATCGGTTAATTGCTTTTCGACCAAACCACCCATCATTAATACACGATTACGTATGTTATCCAGTTCACTATTAAACTGACCCGAGATGTGACGACGTAAATTTAAGTTATCCATTAATGTAGCTCCTCAGTGTTAGCCGTAACGACCCGTAATGTAGTCTTCAGTTTGTTTTTTGCTTGGTGTAGTAAACAACGTATTAGTATCGTTATATTCAATTAATTCGCCCATATACATAAAAGCAGTATTATCTGATACACGCGCCGCTTGTTGCATATTATGGGTAACGATCACCACGGTAAACTTCTGTTTAAGCTCAGTGATCAGCTCTTCAATCACCAACGTAGAAATTGGGTCAAGTGCCGAGGTTGGCTCATCTAATAGTAAGACTTCTGGCTCAATAGCAATGGCACGAGCAATGACTAAACGTTGCTGCTGACCACCAGATAATCCCAATGCGTTATCGTGTAAACGGTCTTTTACCTCATCCCACAGCGCAGCACCACGTAATGATTCCTCTACTGCTTGATCTAAGCGGCGACGGTCTTTTACCCCTTGTAGGCGCAGGCCGTAAACCACATTTTCATAAATTGATTTCGGGAAAGGATTCGGGCGCTGAAATACCATACCGACTTTGCGGCGCAAGGTAGCGACATCGACATGGCGATCAAAAATATTTTGCTGCTCTAGTAAAATATTTCCTTCGATACGACAGTTATCAATTAAATCATTCATCCGATTAAGGCTGCGCAGTAGTGTTGATTTACCACAACCCGACGGGCCGATAAACGCGGTCACTTGTCCTTTAGGAATACGCATCGATACATCAGATAATGCCTTCTTATCGCCGTAATATAAATCAAGGTTTTCAATGGCAAATGCCGTGTCAGCATCGCTTAAGTTGGCCAAATCCACTCTTGGTTGTTCGTTTGTTAGAGGTTCTAAATTAATCATTTCATTTGTCCTAGTGTGGTTCGCGGCCTAGTGCTCAAGCGAACGGTACTTCTCACGTAAATAGTTTCGAATGCCGATAGCTGTCATGTTTAACCCTATTATCACAGTAACAAGTAAAAATGACGAAGCAAAGACTAATGGTCGTGCCGCTTCAACATTGGGGCTTTGAAAGCCCACATCATAAATATGGAAGCCTAAGTGCATAAACTTACGCTCAACATGGATAAATGGGAAGTTGCCATCAATCGGTAATGCCGGCGCCATTTTTACTACACCCACCAGCATTAACGGAGCTACTTCACCTGCGGCACGGGCCACCGCTAGAATCAATCCGGTCATAATCGCTGGACTGGCCATAGGAATAACTACTTTCCATAATGTTTCTGCCTGCGTTGCCCCTAAAGCTAAGCTGCCTTGACGTAGCGAAATAGGAATACGCGATAGGCCTTCTTCCGTTGAAACAATAACCACAGGCAAGGTTAAAATAGCCAAGGTTAATGCCGACCACAACACACCTGGGCTACCAAAAACTGGCGAAGGTGATGCTTCAGGGTAAAAGAGTTCATCGATGCTGCCACCGAGAATATATACAAAGAAACCTAAGCCAAATACCCCATAAACCACTGATGGTACACCAGCTAAATTAATCACTGCGATACGAATGAATTTGGTTACTGTACCTTTCTTGGCATACTCGTGAAGGTAAATAGCTGCAACAACCCCAAACGGCGTTACGATCACCGCCATAAGTAATACCATAAAAATGGTACCAAAAATGGCTGGGAACACTCCACCCTCTGTATTTGCTTCACGTGGATCATCAACCACAAAGCTCGCCATCGCTGATAACCAATGACCAATCTTAGCAAAGATCCCCATTTGGTTTGGTAAATGCACCGCTAAAATACTGGATAAGCTCAGTTCAACAATCTCACCTCGCATATCGCGCACTTGAACTTTATCACGTTTAGTTTCAGCCCTTAGTTCAAACAAACGTTTCTCATGCACTAAATATTCATTGCCCAACTCTGTACGTTGTTGCTCAATGTCGGCTAGCACAGCTGGCGTTAGTTTATTTTCCAACTCAAGGCGGCGTTGCTCTAAACGTAAACCTTCTAATTGGTAGTTAATGTGATTAATGTTGCCGCTTTGCAGCTCATCTGCCTGCTCGTTTAATAACTCAACTCGCGCTAAACTTTGTTCTAATGCCGCTAATTTTGTTGCGTTATCCCCGGTTTTCAATTGGCCATCAACAACCACGCTGTCGATGTAACCATAGAAGTTTCCGTTTTTATTTCGCTCAAAAATCACTAAATCTGGATGAGCTTGTTGCTTAGTAATGGTATCGGCAAGAATCCAGCGAAAATCTAACTCAACAAACTCACGGTTACCGGTTTTTATCAGGATAGATTCAACTTCTTCAACGTCAGGAGCAATCACTTGACCATTGTCTCGTAAGCGTTGGGCAGGAATGCTATCTCGCTCATAAATCTCACCAATGACTTGCTCGGTGATGCCATTTGGCTGCGTTACATCAAACTGATAAATCGTTGATGGCCAAAAGTATACTAAGCCACGCCACGCGATTAATCCTAGTAAGCCAATTACTGCAATGAGGCTTAGGCTCACTGCACCTGAGGTTAGCCAAATCCACGGCGAACCACTTTTATACCACTGACCCATTTAACTCATACTCCCACATGGAATAGTCACTTTGTTGTGGCTTTCACCACACTGATTAAATATTTTTTTCATCATGTTACACATTATAAAGAACCGTACTTCTCACGCAGGCGTTGACGAACTAACTCAGCAATAGTGTTAAAGAAGAAGGTAAAGATAAACAATACAAAGGCGGCTAAAAACAATACACGATAATGTGTTGAGTCAACTTCTGACTCTGGCATTTCAACGGCAATATTTGCTGATAATGTACGCATACCTTCAAAGATGTTCCAATCCATTATTGGTGTATTACCGGTTGCCATTAATACAATCATGGTTTCACCAACCGCGCGGCCCAGCCCCATCATTACTGCGGAGAAAATACCTGGACTTGCAGTGAGTAATACAACGCCAATCAGTGTCTGCCAGCGTGTTGCACCAAGGGCTAACGACCCATTACTGAGGTGTTGCGGCACACTAAAGATTGCATCTTCAGTGATTGAGAAAATCGTAGGGATAACAGCAAAACCCATCGCAATACCGACAATTAATGCGTTACGTTGGTCAAAATCAATACCCAGCTCATTACTAATGAACATACGTGCGTCACCGCCCATCATGTGCAGTTCAACCACAGGGCTGAGGTTATAACAAAGATAAGATACCGCGATAATCACCGGGATTAATAACAGCGAGCTATACTCTTCATTGAGTAACTGCTTAATTCGCTGAGGCAATAAATAGTGAATATATGCACAGCCAACAATCGCTAAAGGCAAGAGAATAATTAGCATGAAAATAAACGGTAAGTACTCTTCAACAATCGGCGCTAACCATAAGCCCGCTAAGAAGCCTAAGATAACCGTGGGTAATGCTTCCATGGTTTCAACCGTAGGTTTGACAAAACGGCGGATGGCTGCTGGCATAAAGTAAGCGGTGTAAATTGCGCCTGCAATAGCGATTGGTACAGCAAATAACATCGCATACAACGCCGCTTTAATCGTTCCAAATGAAATAGGTACGAGTGATAACTTAGGCTCAAACTCATCACTGGCCGAAGTTGATTGCCATACATAATCAGCTTCTGGATACCCTTCATACCAAACCTCTTGCCACAATGCGCTCCACGTTACTTCTGGATGCTCATTTTCAAGCTGGTAGAAATCAACACTCTGCTCGCTTTGAAACATTAACGCATTATTACGTGGAGAGAACTGTAATAGTTGCGCCTGACGAATCAGCGAATGAGATAATAAGTCAGCTTCACTGGTGGTGTGGAACAAACGGAATTCATTTTTGTCAGTTAACACAGCAAAGGTTTTACGAAATGGTTCAGTTTCAATTTTCTTCACCGCACCATCAACACTAAACTCACGAACTCGCGTCATACGGCGGCCACGATCACTGCGCGTCTCAAACCATTGGGTCACAACGCCGTTGCTGTTACCCACTAAAATTGAACTGCCACCAGAGAGTAAACCGATGTCGGTGACTTGCGCATTAGGCTCATTAATCTCAAGCACCTGACGTGGCGCATCGAACTCATCAGCAAAAAGATCATAAATATACAATTGATTTTCGCTTAGAATAAACAATAGGCGCTGATCAGGTGTTAGCAATATCTTAGTTAGCTTGGCTGGAGTATTGGCAAACTGTTGCGTTTCTCCAGACCACTCAACCTCTTCTGTCATAAAATTTTCTTGCGCTTCTAATAAGCTGTAAACCAGACGGTTATCAGCAGTTAGCGCCACAATAGACATTTGCTCTTCATCTCGTTGATAAACAAGTTGTGTAAGCGCCTGCCCTTGCTCATCGATTTCAAGGCTTTGTTCACCTAAAGGGTAACGAACACCTGGTGATATGCTACGCACACCATCACTAAAACTGAGGCTAAAATCAGGTTGAGAAAGTAAGAATGAACCATCGGATAAACCGAATCCAACATCGTTAAGGCCTCGCGCAACGCTTGATACCTGTTGATTAGCACTAAGGGGTAAAGCAGAGGTGCTTTTAGCTGGGCTTGTTGGCAAAATAGGGTAAAAGGTTAAATCACCTTGTTGATTATAATAATAACCGATTTCATTGAGCTCATCGCTACCAAGAGCAACAACATCGGTAGATGATTCAAGTTGCTGTTGGTGTGACAATGACACGTCAGCATTTCGAAACACGGGCTCGACGACATACAGTAAATAACCAAAGATCATTAACAGTGTCATTAATACCATTAAACCGCCGAACGTGATGCTATAACGGGCGAAACGGTCTTTAAATAAACGTAGCGAACTATTTGAGCTCAGCGTTAACGGCTTATCTAGTGGGAGAGACTCCCTAACTTGAGACATTGGGTAAAATCCTGAATTACCATGAAATTGGCTAGATAATACCTTGTCAATATGACACTAATATTACATCTGTCAGGCGCTCATATTTATTTTAAATATCAATCACGCTTTCTCTGGACAAATAGCTGTGTGAGGTTTATTAATAGATGAGCGTAAAGCTGTAATTATTGAGGGAATATATGAAAAATATCGTAGTAACATTTATCGGCAAAGATAAAGCTGGCTTAGCAGATCAATTAGCGCAACTGATTTATCAACATCAAGGTAACTGGTTAGGTAGCTCAATGAGCCATTTAGCGGGTCAGTTCGCGGGTATCATTCAAGTCGAACTCCCTGAGTTAGAGTTGGCTAAATTTAGTTTAGCTTTGGGCCAACTAGACGATCTCAATACTGTCATTCAAGAAGGCCATAATACTGCTCATGAACTTGAAGCCGAAGACTTGTTAAACATTGCTATTGTCTGTAATGATCGCCAAGGTATCGTGCAAGAAGTCACTAAAGCATTACATTCTGTTGATGCCAATATCGAACAACTAGGCAGTCAGTTAGAAAGCGCACCTAATAGTGGTCACTTACTATTTAGAGCTAACGTTACTGCTCTTCTTCCTGAACATTCATCCATCGAGCAACTCCAAGAAGCGATTGAAAATTTAGGTGATGATGTGATGGTTGACATTGAATACGGCTGTTAATTAGATTCATTGTACAAAAAAGCCGTATTACAGCACTGTAATACGGCTTTTTATTGCTCATGATTAAATGGTGGTTTGATTTCGCCTATCCATATTTTTATTTCAATGCCCACCTAAATTCCAAAAGTTAATTTAAATGCTATAACAACCCGCATTAAAAAAGCACCAAGTAGATATCACGATAAAACGTCAATTGTTTTATTTAGCATCCTCGGCTGATTTTTTTCCTGCACGCCAAACAAGGATAAAAAACATCACCAAATAAATAGGCGTTTCAATAAAAGTGTCATATGTGAGCCACTGTGCTTCGGATAGTTGAGTAGCAACACTATAATTCATCCCTGCCATACACAGACCGATCAGCGCTAAGCCTATGACAAAATATCTATGCTCAATTGGAGTGTTTACGTAGCGCTCAAAACGGGTTCCAAAGTAGCCACCTTTATTAAATATTCCATCAACTATCATCACTGAGGCACTAATTAACCCCATAAATGTACCTTTGAGCTGTACTAAATATTCACTTTGAAAGACAATGGAAAATATCGCTGATATAAGGAGCATTATCGTTCCAAATACGGCAAACCCACCGAGTAAGTCTACTTTAACAAAGCGCTGAGTAATCACGAGTGCTAACCCTAAGAACACCCCCGTAAATGCAGCTATTGTTAAGTCTCCAGTCACTTTAGCAACGATAAAAAATGCCGCGCCAATTCCTATATCAGCAAGAATAGAAGGTTTGTTTTTTTGCCACTGCTCACTTTGTAACTTTGTTTTCTCAATCGATTCTAGAGAATTGTCAGAATCCTCTAAATTTTCAAACTTTTTAGTTGCAAAGTTAATGTCTTTGCCAGGGTGACTTTCGTAAATTAGATCGCTCCCTTCCCTAACTTCGATACCGACACTCAACCAACTAAAGTAGCCTACCGAAACAGTGGCGGCTTTAGTTTTATTGTTTGATTGGCTGCTAGGTTGAAGCTTATGTACAACCACTTTGAAACCACCTTGAAATTGGTGTGTACATTCATCTACGAGTGTTCCATTGCAAAATAGCTGCGACGTATAAGTTGTAAGTGAGCATGAGTATTTAACTTCATAATCGTCACCATCATATTGAAAAGGTCTTTTATAAGTCCATAAGCTTATAGCCATCTTGATTGTTTCCTGTCTATATTTAATTTTTCTACGTTTTTAATGCTGTTAACCAGAAAGAGGACGGGCGTCAGCCAAAAGCAGTCTCATAGCAACACCTATTAAGCATTTAAATACATGCTAACTGATTGGTGCTAATTGTAGACATTCTTTTAAGTCTTAGATAGTAATAGCAATTACACTAATTACCTGAACACTTTTCCCGATGTACACAAATAATAGCGGCATTGGTCTAAGTTTTAATTACCAAGGATAAAATTCGACAGGGATGTGTTGTTAAAAAGCTTCAAGTTTATGCCTAACCAGCATTCGGTTTCATAGGTGTTGTTTCGAGCTCTCTCACATATTAGGGCTATGGCTCAATGACTGTTTTTCTTTAAGGTAAAGATATAATGGAAGCCCAAACGACACTCCGACACACAAGGTGCCCAGTACAGCAAAGTATCGATAGCTTACTTTATTTTTATGACCGTCTACGACAATAAAACCAAGCAAAGCAACGGCTGCCACTAACACATCAAGCCAAGCAAATACGCTAATTGAGTTTGTCGTAGCGTCATTAAATAACAGACTAATATCTAAACCATTGCTAACTAGCCAAGGAACAAAAGCTCCATAAGGTAGTAAAATACCGAGTAAAGTAAGAACCAGATAAAACCGTAGCATTGCGCTTCCCTTACAAAGGTTTTGAGATAATAGCTAACACCGACAAACAGTCAACAGCCTTATCTTTATGAATTAGCTAGCTTGTATGCAAAGTGCATTCAATTCAGCTTTGCCTTTCTTTACACTGCCATAAGTATACGCTTCTAGCTCTTGAACTTGTCTTGAAGAAGCTTCGGTTTGGAGAGGCTTTGCCATATCCATGATAATAAGACGCGTCTTAATTGAGTTACATAAAAGCTCTCTAGCTTTATTTGACTCCTGCTTATCGATTAAATAAATAGCACCTTGCATCTCCTTAGCTCCAGCCCAAAGCTGCCCGACAGAAGGAACAACCCCAGCAGCCATTCCGCCGTAGAGCCCGACCCCGAGACCCGATAGAAAAACGATTACAATAAATATTGAAAAGATTATTTTAGACTTCATGTGCAACTCTCCTTTTGCATATAACAACTTTTAGCGTGGCCACAATTACGAAACTCCTTCGCTAAACATAGCCTTAAGAAGATAACACTCTAGCTTAATAGTTACCTTATTACAATAGCTTACGAAGGAAGAACACCAGCTAATAAAAATAGAGCATTCATACCATTTACCAATAACGCCACATGTAACTAACGAGAATACATAGACACATCAAAAATATTTGATTCAAGATACGTCAGTTTATGGCGCTCCTGTTTCAGGTTTTCTTATTTTGATCTTTTGCCTCTTCACCCTGCATGATAATTCATCTCTTGATCAATGATTGAAATCGATAAGTCATATTTCTATTTTATGTTTTATTTTTCCAACCATTCTAGGAAGTGTGTTGAAGGAGGTTGATAATACTTCAAATCAAATGGCAAGCAGACACAAAAAAGCCCGTCACATGACGAGCTCTTATCTTTAAGGTCTATTGGTCTAGACTCATTAACTTTTGATACCTAACTTCGCTAATTCTTTCTTTGCTATTTTTGCTGAGAGTGGTACATAGCCATCTTTTTCAACAATCTTTTGACCTGATTTAGACAGCACCATTTTGACAAACTCACGTTCCATTGGGGTTAATGGCTTATTCGGATTCTTGTTCACATAAACGTATAAGAAACGAGATAATGGGTAAGAACCATTGAGTGCGTTTTCTTTAGTTGCTTCAACATACTTACCGCCTTTTTTAGAGATAGCCACTGCTTTAACGCTAGATGTTTTATAACCAATCCCTGAGTAACCTAAAGCATTAATTGATGATGCAACTGACTGTACCACCGATGCAGAACCTGGCTGCTCATTTACTTTCGTGTTGAAATCACCTTTACATAGTGCTTTTTTCTTAAAGTAACCATACGTTCCTGACACAGAGTTACGACCGTACAATTGAATGTCTCGGCCAACCCAGCCACCTTGTAGGCCTAAGTCGCCCCAACGATCTATTTCATCACCGCCACACTTATGTGTAACAGAGAAGATGCCATCTACTTGCTTCATTGTTAAACCATCAATTGGGTTATCTTTATGAGCAAAAACAGCAAGCGCATCAATAGCTACTCGCACTGGTGTTGGCTTATAACCAAAACGCTTTTCAAATGCTTCAATCTCACGCGCTTTCATCTTACGACTCATTGGGCCAAACTGTGATGTCCCTTCCGTTAATGCCGGTGGCGCAGTAGATGAACCAGCTGCTTGAATTTGAATGTTTACATTTGGATAGCTACGTTTAAACTCTTCCGCCCAGAACGTCATCATGTTCGCTAATGTGTCAGAGCCTACAGATGACAAGTTTCCCGAAACGCCGTGAGCTTTTGTATAGTCAGGTAAGTTTTTATCCATTGCTGACGTATTTGCCGACACTAATAACCCCATGGTTAAACCTAAAGTGCTAGCTAGTTTTAATAGTTTCATGTACCGCTCCAATTCTTTGGCTTTAATCAGTTGATAAATCTATTTATCAATTAGTTAATTAAGTTAATGTATTTAACATAGGGTTATATTGAATGAACAAGATGACCGTTAGGTGACTTAAAAATGAAGCTTTTATGACACCTCTTTGGTTCGCTTATTATCATTGACTTTTACCAAGCGCTCCGGACGAATAATAAAACTAAAACAGCTTCCCAGCCCTGGAGTACTTTCAATATTTAAATTCGATTGATGGTTCACTAATACATGCTTAACAATAGACAGGCCTAAACCACTACCACCACTTTTACTCGAACGAGATTGATCGATACGATAAAAACGTTCAGTTAATCGAGCAAGATGATTTGCCGCGATCCCCGGGCCATTATCGGTCACCGAAAAGAGTGCTCCACCATCACAACGTTGCCATAGTACTTGAATGAAGCTGCCATCAGGGCAATAGCGAATAGCATTCGTCACTAAGTTAGTACAAGCACTAAAGATTTGTGCCTCATCGCCATAAACATCCACACCTTCATCAACGGCAAACTCGATGACTAAATCACGCTCACCTATGAGACTAAGAGCATCTGTTTTTAACATTTTCAATTGCGCACTCATTGATACTTGTTGCTGAATTGATGCTTGTGCAGCTGACTCGATTTTAGATAGCGATAATAATTGTTCGACCATCGATTGCATTCGACTTGCTTGTAATTTCATCGCCGATGCAGCCATTGCTAAACTAGGATCGCGTTGACCGTCATCAGAGTCATTGATCAATTCTAGATAACCTTGAAGCACGGTTAGCGGTGTTTTGAGCTCGTGAGAAACATTAGCTACGAACTCACGTCGCATTTCTTCGAGCTGGTGAATTCGGGTAACATCGCGAGAGACTAATAAATATTGATCAAGTCCATATTTGATCACACGATTTTCTAATAAAATATCTTCATTAACAGGAGATGGAATAAGCAATACATGTTCAAAATCATGAGCTGCTAAATACTCAGAGAACGCCGGATAACGAATAAGGTTGTCAAGACGTTGTCCCTGATCCGTTGGCCATTGAAAGCCGAATAATAACCTTGCTTGGCTATTACACCACAGAATATTGTTCTCTTGATTATAAACGACAACTCCATCAGGTAACGCGTCCGCACCTTGACGAAACTCACCTAAAGAATGAATTAGCTGACGGCGGCGCTTTCGATTAGCCCGTTGAATTTTTTCCATTCCATAGTAGATATGATCCCAGCTTGAATTATCACTGACATAGTTTTTTTGCGGTGTTTGCCACAACCACACTACTAAGCGATAAAACTGTTTTAAGTTCACTGCCACAATAACCAGCGAGCCTAATAATAACGT
Organism: Psychrobium sp. 1_MG-2023; assembly: GCF_030689115.1. Taxonomy (NCBI): domain Bacteria; kingdom Pseudomonadati; phylum Pseudomonadota; class Gammaproteobacteria; order Alteromonadales; family Shewanellaceae; genus Psychrobium; species Psychrobium sp. 1_MG-2023. The sequence goes on from NZ_JAUYVJ010000010.1 coordinate 47,034, forward strand.
TAAGGTCACTTGACCAATGAGTAAACCGACTAGGGTAAGTGCTGCGTATATGGCAGCAAATTTGATGATTATCGAATGTAATAATCGATGATCTAGCATAAATAAATTCCAGCCAATTTAATGGGCATTATTATTATTTTCGCTAAGAGAGCCTTCTCTTAGCGAATGTATTGCGATGGCAATAAAAAGAAACGCTAAACTCGTGTTGAAAAGCGATAACCTGAACCACGGACGGTCTGAACAAATTGTTCATGACCTTGTCCGCTAATTGCTTTACGCAACCTTCTGATATGGACATCAACGGTACGATCTTCAACATACACGTTAGTCCCCCATACTTGATCCAGTAATTGCTCACGGCTGAAAACGCGATCGCAATGAGTCATAAAGAAATGCAGTAACTTAAATTCTGTTGGTCCAACATTTAAAGGCTCTTCACCTAAACTAACACGGTGACTGACAGGATCTAAGGTTAAGCCTTTAACATCGATAACTTCTTCTAAAGCAGTGGGCTTAGCACGACGTAAAACAGCTTTAATGCGTGCGACCAGTTCTTTAGGTGAAAACGGTTTAGTCATATAATCATCGGCGCCAACTTCTAGACCTCTGACTTTATCTTCTTCTTCACCGCGTGCGGTTAACATGATGATTGGGATATCTTTCGTATGCTCATTACGCTTAACGTCTTTCGCCAAACTAATACCGTTTCCCCCGGGAAACATCCAGTCTAATAATAATAAATCTGGGTACGGCTCAACCAGTCGATCTTGAGCAGACTGTAAATCTTCAGCTTCTATAACATTAAAACCTTGTTGTTCTAAAACAAAACATAGCATTTCGCGAATTGCTGCTTCATCTTCAACAACTAGTATCCTTGCACTCATCTTACTCAACCTATGTAGAGGAAATTATTAAGTAATATTATTAATAATAATTATGACAGAAATATGACCAAAACCATTTTATCTGAATTAAGCCAATCTAGGGGAAAAAAATTACACTATCATTTTTTGTCAGGGATAAAAAAGCCGCTGATATACAGCGGCAATTGAGAGAAATCAATATGTAGTAATGTTTAAAATTTATATTCCATGCCCAAGCCTAAATGATCGCTTTCACTGCCATCATCGAACGAGTGAGCGGTGAAAAAGCCAAATACTTTGATATTCTTCGCCAACTTGTAATCAGCACCAAAAGACATGCTATCACCAGACTTTTTATCATCACTATCTTGGAATTGTGCTTTTAGCGTTGTCTTGCCCATTTTGTAAGCCGCACTCACTAAGAAACCATCACCCGAATCAGAACCATCACTTTTTTCAGTATCATTCCAAATTGCACCAAGCTTTACATCGCCTAACTTACCTTGTACGGCAACACGGGTTGCATCACGTCCTGCAATATCAGAGTCCATTGCGACAGCAGCATAAAGGGCCGTTTTCTTTAATTTCTTATCACCATAAACAATCGCAATACTTGAGCCAGCTTTACCGTCAGATTTTTTATTGTCTTCTGCAACTAAAGTCGTTGCTAACTTAAAGCCATTAAAAGACGGAGTCGTGTAATAAATAGAATCACCGACACGGTTATCACCGTTAAAAAAGACCTTTTGATCACCACTTAAATCATTAAACTGATCGATCTTTCCCTGTGAATCTTTTAGCGCAGTTTCGTTACGGCCTAACATCACGGTACCAAAGTCACCTTCTAAACCAATCCACTGACTCCGCGCCTTAAATAAATCGCCCTCATCATCAGCGACATCTACTTGCCATTCAAGTTTATAAATGGCACGTAAACTGTCGTCTATTTTGGTATGCCCACGTAAGCCAATACGGGAAGCATTTGAATTAACATTCGATGTTGACTCTTCGGCATCATCATTTTGTGCAGAAACATTGACTTTGCCATAGACCTCAACGAGGTCACCAGCAAAAGCTGTATTATTGAAGATAAGTGCTGCGCTTAACGCTAATAGTGTCTTATTGAACTTTTTCATCTATCTACCTGCCGATATTATTTGCTTTAGTAATTTTGATGAATTGTGACAACCAAATGTGACATTAATGTGACAAGATTGTGTACAATTTATTACTTATAATATGGCACAAAATTATCTAGCTAATACTTTTATTTCACTTTTTCCATTACCTTGCGCAATTATTTCGACTCTAGTACCCACTCTTTCCACTAATCCTTGAACATGAGATATGATACCAATTTGTCGTCCACTGGCCTGAAGTGAGTCTAAACAACTTAACGCCACTTCCAATGTTTCTGGGTCTAAAGTCCCAAAGCCTTCATCAATAAATAAGGTTTTGATATTCGTTTGCAAGCTAGTTATCGAGCCCAACCCTAGCGCTAAAGCTAATGATGCTAAAAAGGTTTCTCCTCCCGATAAACTATCAACTGAACGAATTTCATCCCCCATATCTTGATCGACAATCTGCAAGTCTAATTCTGCGCTAGGAACCCGTTGTAATACATAACGAGGGGCAAGCTCTTTTAAGTGATAGTTAGCTGAAATAAGCATTTGTTCTAGTGTAAGACTTTGTGCAAAAGTTCTAAACTTTGCACCATCAGCAGAACCAATAAGCTCTTTCATGTCAAGCCACACCTGTGTTAACTCGTGCTGTTGATCAATTTGCTGCTGAATTTCACCATGGCGCACCATGGCATTATTATGTTGCTCTAGTTGACTGCGAAGACCAAACTGCTTTTCATGTAATTGTTTTAATTCCGATTCAATGCCTGCTCTTAACATCTCTCGCTGCTGGTCCGTTGAACAAAGAGGATCAGGCGCAAGATCTTCAAATAAAGCTAACAGTGTTTGCTGTTTTTGTACCAGTAACTGATTTAATTGATTCAGCTTTTGCTGCTTCTCTTGCTGTATCGCGTGTTGTTGATGATTTTCTTGGACAAGTAGTGCATATTGCTGCCTTTGCTCAACTAACCACTGATGATCATAACCCAGTAATGTTAATAATTGCTCTTGAGATACATTAAAACGCTGTAGCCATTGTGACCATTCCAGCTCTAATTCCTGATGTTGTTTATTCAAAGACTCAAGGTGCTGCTGTATTTGCTGTTGTTGGCTTTGCAGCAGAGCTAGTTCATTATGCTGGTGCAACACCGCTTGCTCAGCATTGCCATAAGCGCTAATGAGTTGCTTTAAATGTGACTCAAGCTGATTCTTTTGCACATGTGGATCTTGTCCTTGCGTCACTTGCTCAACATCATCAATACACTGTTGATAGTGAGCCTGTTGTTCCGCAAGCTTATTCTTCAACGGAAGCAACTGCTGTCCTAAATGATGAAGCTGCTCAGTTTGAGCAATATGTGCTTGTTGTAACTCAATGGCCTCATCACTCAGCTGTTTCAGGTAATTACTCTTTTCAATATATTGATCAACATCCATCGACAGTTGTTGCTTAAACAGAGCAACTTGCTGGCTATCATTAAGTAGTTCAAGCCAATTAACATGAGCATACAATTCTGTGAGCCCTTCGACACGGGATGTTAATTGCTGCTCAGCCTGAGTGATATATTGCGCCAAGAGCACATTATCATTTTCAATCGCAGTTAGTTGCTGCGTCGTATTATCCCGCTCTTGATGTAACAGCTCTAATTCATGCTGCAATTTAATTGCTTGTTGCTCTATTTCTCGTGCTTGATTAACCCATAATACCGTTTGTTGTTGTTGCGCCTGCTTAGTTGCTAATTGCTGCTTGCGATCGGCTAAGCGTGCTTCAACTTCTCCTTGCATGACAGGCGTTATAGTCTCTGGCGTTAACTCATTGAGGAGGTTGGTGAACTCTGATATCTCGTTGGTTATTTGGTTTAATTGAAGTGCCTGTTGCTTACCCGTCACATCAAGTGAGGTAAGCTCATCTGCAACACCTTGCACCTGCTCCTTAAGTTGTTTAATTCGCTTAAGTTGCTGCTCTGCAAGTCGCTCACCAAGCTGAAATTCAGTAACAAATGGGTGTTCCTTACTACCACATAAAGCGCAAGGCTCACCTGCCACTAATTGTTGGCGGTGATCTTCCAACGACATTATTTTTTGGGTTTGTGCTAAAGCATACTCAGCTTCTTCTAGCACAGGTAATAACTTATCTTGCTGTTGTTTAGCTTGTTGATATGCAATACGAGATTGCGTTAATTGCTGCTCAACCTCTTGAGCTTGCGCTTGCTTCTGGCTCAACAGCGTTTGATATTGGAGCCCTTGAACAATAATTTGCTGCTTACTCGTCAGCTCTGCAATCTCATGTTGAAGCTGGTTTACCCCCTGTTCTATATCGCTAAGATCATTTTTTTCGAATGATTGAGCATATTCAGACAACTGTTGATTGAGCTGCTCCAATCGCTGTTGCTGCTGGTGATAATTAGCCGTTAAGGTTTCATGTTGTACCTGTAACTGTTTCTCAGATTGCTGGTTAGCCGTTTGCTGTCCCAGATATTGTTGCCGATTAACTAATTGCTGCTGATAGTCACTGATCCCTTGATCGATTAAGTTAAGATTTGAGACAACCCCAGATAGGTGATTATTATCATTACAGTACTGTTGTAAATCTGTAATGATTGCTTGATTCGCCACAGTCTTTTTATTACTGGCAGCAAGCTTATGTTCTACAGCATTTTTTTGTTCAGTAACTAGATTAAGTTGTTGTTGTTGCTCATCGGCTTGCTGCAATACATGCTTAGCCTCAATTGATCGTGTTATAGCAAGTTCAAGTTGAGGTAATTGCTGTTCAAGCTGTATTTTAGCCTGCTCTTTTACTTGGTGTAATTGCTGTAACTCATGCTCTGTCTGTTGGGCATGTTGCTGCTGCTGTATCAGTTGCTGGCTAAGTTGCTGGGCTTGCTGTTGTAATCTCTGCTGTTCAGTACTGTTTTGTTGACGCTGTGATAAGACTAATTTTGCATCTTGGACAGCTTCAACTTGCTCAACAAGGCGAGCATTCTCTTCTTGCGCGTTAAGTGCCTGATTAGCAGATTCAACGCGTTTAGCACTGTCACTTAACTCGCCTTCGAGCTGTTGACGTAAGTTAAGTTGTTGTTCGAGCCAATCTAACTGCTGCTGTTGATGCTGACTTTGTGCCATTCTCTCATTAGTGCTAGCTAACGATTTAATCAGCTGCTGTTGCTCATCTTGAGAGAGTAAACTGACATCACCAATTTTAGACTGCAATAGCTCGAGTTTGTGCTGTTGGGTTTTCGCTTCATTAAACGCAAGCTTAGATAGTTGCGAATAAAGCTGTGTGCCAGTGATCCGCTCAAGTAAGTCTGAGCGCTCTTTTGCTGGCGCTTTTAAAAAGGCCGCGAAGTCGCCTTGCGCTAATAAAACCGATCGCCTGAACTGTTCGTAATTAAGGCCAATTAACTCCTCAATCATCGCTAACACATCTGACTTTTTAGTCGCCATTACTTGCTCAGTTTGGCAGTTTGTTAATGACATCTCTTGTGCTTGTACCCGCCCAGAGACTTGATTCCGAGCACGTTTCACAGACCATTTTGCTTGATAGCGATCGCCATTTTCCAGTTCAAATGTGGTTTGAGCAAACCCATTAGTGCTACCGCGAGTTAAGATATGCCTAACATCATTGCTCTTAAGCCGCTCACTTTCTTGTAATTGTGCATGTCCAATAGCAGGGCCACGCTTACTAGCACTAAAGCGTGGCATCGCATCGAATAAACTCAGACAAATTGCATCAAGTAATGTACTTTTTCCTGACCCCGTATTACCACAAATGGCAAATAAGCCAGCATCCGCTAAGACGCCTCGTGCAAAATCAATCTGAAATGGGGAGCCAAGGCTCGCTAGGTTCTCACCTTCTAACGCAATAATTTTCATTAAGCAATGATTTCCCTAGTCAACTTTATCATGCAAATATGTTTCATATTAATCCTCACCAATCTGTTCACATTGCGACATTAGTTCACTGAAAGCAGCCTGATATGCTTGTGGGGGCGGGGTGTTATATTGCTGATGGTATTTAAGCTCAAACACCTGCTCTGGTTGTAACTGATCAAGAGGCTTGTCTGAAAAAGCAGTAACAGGAGCTTTATCTTGAACATATTGTGTTGTGATTTTCACTAGGCGTACCGCTTTCTCACTCAATACTTGAGCAATCTTCTCTCGCAACATCGCTTGCGGCTTATCGAGAAGCACCATGACTTCCAACAAAGGTTGTCGGTGAGGTTCTAGTGGCTCGAATTCCATTGACGCAAGCGTTGACAAAACCTGCTCTAACGGCTGGGCATAACTAGGCACTTTTAACACGTCAACGCAACGCGGGACAATTAAACCTTGAACATCGGATAATTGACCTTGGGTAAACTCCACCAGCTTAACTTGATGCTTATAATCTTTCTCGGCTAGGGACATCGGGATCGGTGAGCCACTATAAAATACCGCCTGTTGTGCTAATTGCTGTGGTTTATGCAAATGCCCCAAAGCACAGTAATCAAATTGACGACTAAACGACTCCACTGGAAGTGCATGCTGATTACCGCCTAAAATACGTCGCTCTGACATTTCACTTATTTCACTCGAGACTAGATAAGCGTGAGCAGTAGCAATCGACCCTTGGTTAGGCTCATTTAGCTGCGAAATTGTTTGTGCTAATTCACTATAAATTCTTTCAACACCTGCGATTAACTTGTCTTCAGTGCTATCATCGAGCGTTGATAAGTCGAGATCCCCTGGGCGTAGAAACGGTACGGCAGCAACACGCACGGCAATATTCCCCTGAGAATCAGTTAAAGGGATAATTAATTTATCATGATCTAGTTGGTTATCCGCAAGACGCGGTAAAGCACCGATGAGATGAATATCAAAAGCTTTCAATAGATGATCAGGAGCATCAAGTTTGCTCGGGGAGTCATGGTTCCCAGCCACTAATAGCAGGTCAAGCTTAGGCAAGTTTTGTTTCACCTTAGCAAGAAACTGGTATAGCAATCGCCATGCCCAAGCTGGCGGATTGGCACTATCAAAAATATCTCCAGCCACGATAAGCGCATCAATTTTCTGTGTTTTAAGCTGTTCAAACAACCAGTCGAGAAACTGCTGCTGTTCAAATTCTCGTGAGACACCGAGCAACTGATGACCTAAGTGCCAATCGGAGGTATGAATAATGCGCATGAAGATTACCAATACTTTAATTTAAGTCTTTGCTATTTTAATGAGAATCAATTATTTTTAAAGGTAATCAATTTTTATTTTTTTATAAGTAATACTAATTCTTGTTTGGTCACTCCCTTGACTAAACAGTGGAGACAAGGGAAATGGCGACAGTAAGTATTTCAAAGCAACTCCTAACAAAAGTACTGTCCTCTTATATCATTCTGACCTTTATTGTGGCCGCTGTTCAACTCGGCTACACCTACGTCACCGTAAAAAACCAAATTATTGAAGACTTAAAGCAACTAGAGCAAACAATTAATGTCAGCTTAACGCAAGCAGTCTGGGATATTAGTGATATTCAAGTAAGCGCCATTGGCCAAGGTATCGCTGCGATGTCATTGGTTCGAGCAGTTATCATTACTGAAGAAAGCCACCAAGTCATGTATCAAAGTGGTGAGCTTGACGGCTTTGATACTAAAAAGTTTTTAACACCTAGCTCCACGACACTCCAACACAACGATCTTTTTGGCTATAGCACTTCATTGATTTACGACTTTTCTAGCAATTCCTCATTTGGCAGTTCCAACACTATTGGTCATATCGCCATTTTTTCCAGTGATGAATTAGTCTTCCAGAAAGTGGGGGCACAAATGCTGTTCCCTGTCATTGGCGCTGTGTTTAGCATTATTTTATTAAGCTTTTTAATTAAACGTTTATTTAGAAACTTATTAACAACCCCACTAGAAACACTCAGTCACGGTATTGCTAGGATAGACTTAGAGAACTTAGGGCAAGCACGTTTAAACCCGCCGAGTTCTCAACAAGATGAGCTAACCACTTTAGCTAACTCATTTAACTTAATGCTAGTTAAGCTTGAAGAATATAATGCAAGTTTGGAGCAAACCAAGCTTAAGCTGGTTAATGCAAATCAACAACTAGATCGTCAAAATGTCTACCTAGAACAGGAAGTAACTAAGAAAACCGCCAACCTTAGTCAAGCGATAACAGAGTTAGCACAGCAAAAAAATGAACTCGAAGAAAGCGAACAAGAGCTGTTGGCTTCATTAACTCAATTAAAAGAGACCCAAACTCAATTAGTACAATCTGAAAAAATGGCTTCATTAGGTAGCTTAGTAGCCGGAATATCACATGAAATAAACACGCCTGTAGGTATTGGGGTCACTGCGGTTAGCTACTTATCTGAATGTGTCAGAACATTAGATGAGAAAATAAACGATAAAACACTGACACAAAAATATATGACCAAGTTTATTGAGGACGCTAATAGTGGCTGTGCACTGCTTACAACTAACTTAAATAAAGCATCCCAATTAATTCAAAGCTTTAAAGATATTGCGGTTGACCAAACCAGTGAAGCTGTTCGTGATGTTAATATCCATCAATACCTCCATGAAGTGATCACTTCCTTGCAGCCTAAGCTGAAGCGAACCCAACATAAGATTGAAATTGAAGGGGCTGATGACATCGTTATTCACTGTCGAGCAGGCGCCCTATCTCAGGTATTCACTAATATGATCCTGAATTCGTTAATCCATGCTTTTGATAAAGTAGAGCAAGGGGTAATGACCTTCAAACTTAAGCACGACGATGAGCATGTTTTCATTGAATACCACGATAATGGCAGCGGTATTAATCAAGAAAGCCTAGATTTATTATTTGAACCGTTTTTTACCACGAAACGCGGTCAAGGAGGCAGTGGGCTAGGTACTCATATTCTCTATAATATTGTGACACAATCACTACACGGTGAAATTTACGCCACAAGTGAGTTAGGTCATGGGCTTAACTATTTTATTAAGTTCCCGAAACCTAAAGGCATCGTTGAACAAGAGTTAGAGCAACAAGGCAAAGGAATAAATAAAAAAGAAGCTTAGAAAACAGCCTATTTTGAACTCAATAAAATATTAGATTAGTGCATAAAGCCAATAGAAAGTTAAGCACAAAAATTGCTATGCACTAATCTTTTCCTTACACTCTTTACCCATTCTTAAAGAAATATTTATCCAACTAAAAGTGAATTAGCTATGTGGTTTAAAAACCTAATTATTTATCGTCTTTCAAATCCGATTGATTTAACACCAGAGCAACTAGAAACACGCCTTGAAGAATTTGCTTTTCGTCCATGTACAAGCCAAGAGCAAAGCAAATATGGCTGGGCTAAGCCGATGGGCAAGCATGGTCACTCATTGTTACATGTAACCAACGACAATATTTTACTGTGTGCACGCAAAGAAGATAAGATGCTGCCAGCATCAGTAATCAAAGAAGCGCTCGATGAAAAAGTAGAAATGATTGAGCAAGAGACCGCTCGCCCAGTAAAGAAAAAAGAAAAAGATGCGCTAAAAGAAGAGATTGTACATAGCCTACTCCCACGTGCTTTTTCTCGCTTAGGTTCAACCTTTGCTTACATAGCTCCAAAACAAGGGCTAATTGTTGTCGATGCATCGAGTCACAATAAAGCTGAAGATTTACTAGCTCTGTTAAGAAAATCGATTGGTTCATTACAAGTATTACCTGCACAGAGTAAAGTTCCGGTTGACCAAACCATGACTCAATGGCTCACCGATGAATTACCGTTAGCACCATTTAGTTTGCTCGAAGAAGCTGAGCTTAAAAGTCCACTGGAAAATGGGGCTGTATTACGCTGTAAGAATCAAGACTTAATTACCAATGAAATTAAAGCACACATTGATAATGGCATGTTCGTGGTCAAAGCTGCACTTCAATACGCAGAATCACTCACTTTTATCTTAAGTGAAGATTTAACGGTGAAACGGGTTAAATTTACAGATGTGGTCACCGAGCAACAAGAGGATCAAGACAAAGAAGATAAAGCCGCGTGTTTTGATGCAGACTTCGCGATTATGACGGGTGAATTTGAACAATTTATCCCTGCACTGTTTGAAGTGTTAGGTGGCGAAGAGCAAGCTCAATAAGGCTCAATTACAATAAACATTTGTCTCCCTGAAAATCTTTTATTCAGGGTCCCGCCTTTTGTTGGATAGTCACAAAAAAAAGCAGTGCACCGAATTCGATGCACTGCTTTTTTATGAGCCACAATGTAGACTAAGCTTTAGGAAATTTAACCCCTAACCACGCTTTAAAAAATGCTTTTTGTGAACGACTAACCTTCTTTTGTGGACGAATGACAGGGTTCTTATTCATTTTCGCCGCCAATGTTAACGACTTATCAATGAGACGATCACGCCTAAACAAAGATAACGTTAACTCTTGCCCCGGTTGATATTGTGCTAAACGAGTTTTTAATGTTGATTGGTTAACCTTCAACCCATTGATAGCTACAATTTGATCGCCTGTCGTTAACCCGGCTTGCCAAGCTGCTGAATCTTTTAGTACGCGGGTTAAAGTGACCAAGCCATGATTATCAACACTAACAAAACCAGTATCAGCAATCTCCTTACTCTTATTAGGGTAGACTAACTCTAATCCAGCTTTATCGAGCAATGCATCAAAATCCACTGCTAGTGGTGATTCTACATTTTTATGCCACCACTGAGTGTAGTCTTTTCCCGTTAGTGATTGAGCAATTGACTTAATATCATTGGCATTAAATGGTTTGGGCAAACGATGTTGCTTGTAAAGTTCACGATGCAGCTCGCTATAACCTGCTTTCATCCTAGAGTCACTTAATAGCTGAAAATCAAAAGCAAGTGAGGCAATAAAACCCTCTGAATAAATACTAACACTGTGGTTATGAGCAAAGTCACCGGGCATCGCTATCCAGCTTTCATGGCTTGATTCCGCGACTGATTGCACATGACGACCAGGCTTTTTGGTATGGCTATCAATGCGCCTAGCTAGATCTTCAAAAAACTCTTTATGAGTGATTAAGCCTGCTTGTAATAATAATTGGCTTTGGAAATAGCTTGTTGAACCCTCTGAAATCCATAATAAATCAGTATAATTTTCACGTTGGTAATCATACTCAGCAACGCCCTCAGGGCGGTACGCTTTAACATTCCATGTATGAACGAACTCATGAGCTGCCGTTTTTAGGAAACTCAAATATTGCTTTCTTGGAGCAAAGGAAAAGCGCTTACGTTGAATCACTGTCGAGTTTAAGTGTTCAGTAGCTCCACGAGCATCCGTCGTCGCATGTACCATAAAAACATAGTTATCAAACGGGTAGCCTTGCCAAATGTTTTGGCTCGCTCCAACCATCTGCTGTAAATCTTTAGCCATTTGAGGAGCATTGTAATTTCCCTCGCCCCAAATCACTAATTGATAGTCTTTACCGTCTTCTTCGAACTCAAATAGCTCGCTAATCCCCGTTTCAATGGGAGAGTCAACCAGCACATCATAGTTTTCGGCCACGAAGTGGTGCTCACCCTTGCGCTCCATTCCAGCATAAGATTTCCATTGTGATGGTACAGTTAACGTCACTGAGATATCTTCATCACGACGTTTGGGGTCATACATAAATACACCAGTTGCATCTAAATATGCATGACTATCATCAATATGGCGCGAACGTAAGCCTAGTTGATTGGCGTAAACAGTATACGAAACCTTGATTTCACCTTGTGTTGGATTATCAATTGTCCAACTCGCTTTATCAGTGTGTTGCCAAGACAAAGGGGTCCCTTGAGCATCTGTAGCACTGAAATGTCTAACGCCGTTAGCTAAGTCCAATATCTTATACTTACCCGTTCGCCACGCGGGCATCATCACTGTTGAACTGCCCTCACCACTGGCAGGTAAAGTCATACTAACTTTCCCTAAATGATGCTCTGGGGTTGATAAGTCAACATGGTAGTCGACCGTTGCATAAGCTTGGCTAGATGCAAAAAGTAGTGCTAATAAACTAATTTTTTTATTCATGCTCATTTTAAAGTCTAAGAAATAGAAACATGTCATATCATATACTATTTAAGACTAGATTCCTTCTCTTCAATTTATACACTCTATCTGGTTAGCTTTGTTAAAAATTATGATCAAGGTTCGACTTTTGATGATTTTTATCAATATGATGGCAATAAAACTAATGCATCAGTACGCTACACAAGATATGCTATGAAGTGTAATTTTTTCGATTTAGGTAAGTGGATAAATGCTGATACAGTTTTTCAATGAAATCATTCGACTGAATCAAGGTCAATGTAAAGCATTAGATGAAGAAATGCTTAGACTTCTTGATAACATAAAAGCACAGTCCTATCCTGAAAACGACTTCACTGAACAGCAATTTGCAGCATTAACTCAATTACAAAAAAAGTTAACTAGACGCTTGGAATCACAAAGTGATCAATTATTCTCTGACGTTGATAAAACCACAAAATCGACAGTCCTCTCTACAGAACTACAGCAGCATATCCAACAACAAAGCGATGAGTTTTCACAACAGTTCCAATCAATTAATAGTTCAGCACTGATAAAGCAAATGTCTTTAGTGATCAATCAATATCACCGTATTATTGATGAACTCACACAAACTAGTGCAAAGAGTAAGTTGCAGCCGGAGTTAGTCCAACGGGGTAAACTTAAACTGATCGAGTTAAGTAATGACACTCACTTAAACACCCCTTTTAGATCACAATTACAGGTGTTATCAACCTCTTTTAACAACATCAGCACAACCGATGCGCTCTTTGACAGCTTTGAGCAATTGTTAGTATTAATCATCAAAAGCATTAATAATGATAAAGAAGCGTCTAAATACTTTTTAAAGAGCCTAAATGTTGCATTAACGCACGTTCGAGACGCCGTCACTGACTCAATATCCCTTGCCGAACAATCTGCCGTTACAAGAGCACAATGGGATAATTCATTGTTAGCAACGGTAAATAAGTTAGATAGCACTGTTAAAGAGGCTGACTTACAACAAAACTTACAACTAAAAATTGTTGATGATATCGATTGTATTATTGACTCAATGAAACAAAAAGAAGCATTCGATAATGCTGAGCTTGAAAAGTACAATCAAAAGTTCCACGAAATGGAACGTAAACTTAAGTCCGTTGAAGAAGAAGCGAATCATTACAAATCTCAACTTGATGAGCAACGTTTACTTAACCTTCAAGATAGCTTAACCAAATTACCAAACCGTGCCGCATTAGATCAACGCTTGAAAAGCGAATACACCAAAGCGATACAATATAACCAATCTCTGTGGGTTGTTATTGTTGATATCGACCACTTCAAGCGGATTAATGATAATTACGGTCACCCTGCCGGTGATAAAACACTGCAAGTGATCGCATCTACCATCAGCCGCTCACTACGAGAAAGTGAATTTATCGCTCGCTACGGTGGTGAAGAGTTCGTTATTTTAATCCCTAAAGCAAGTCACACCGCATTAACTGAAATTCTCAATCGCGTTAGGAGAATTATCAAGGCAATACCGTTTCAGTTCAAACATGAGCAAGAAAAAGTATCGATTAGTATTTCGCTCGGCGCAACCAAGGTGCAGCTAGACGATGACGGACCTGAAGCAAGCTTTGAGCGGGCTGATAGAGCACTTTACCGAGCTAAACGTGAAGGGCGAGACCGCGTTATCATCGACTCATAACGCCCCTTCTTTTGCTCCAAATAACCTCCCGCCTTCGCTATGCATGCAATCAGCTATAATTAGAGAAGCGAAAGCCGGAGGCTTTATGATAATAAAAATTAGCCCAAGAGGAAGTCTTGAGCAACTCTCTCAAATAGAAACTGCTAAGATTCAAAAAAACGCCAGTTCAAGGTATTATCAATTATATAGAAAATGTGCGTTAGCGATTCTTTGTTCAGGAATCAAGTGTGATGACGCCCATACAATTCTCACACAATATCCAGACTTTGACATTAATGTCATTACAAGAGAGCGCGGTGTTCAGCTCGAACTGATAAACCCTCCACAGCAAGCATTTGTTGATGATGAAATCATTATTGGTCTACAAGAGCACTTATTTTCTGCGTTACGTGACATTGTCTATTTAAGTGACCACTACTATATCGATCCTCACTCCCCTGATTCCAAGAGCCAAATAATCACCAATCGAGTCTTCCGTGGCCTACGCAATGCAAAGTTAATCACCGATCCAATCGATCCTAGTATTGTCGTGTGCTGGGGAGGCCACTCTATCAGTGATGCTGAATATCAATACACTCGTGATGTCGGTTATGAGTTAGGGTTGCGTCACTTAAACATTTGTACAGGCTGCGGGCCCGGAGCCATGGAAGGCCCTATGAAAGGAGCCACTATTGGTCATGCCAAGCAACGTGTTGAAAAGCCGCGCTATATCGGTTTAACGGAACCATCGATCATTGCGGCTGAACCACCTAACCAATTAGTTAATGAGTTGGTCATAATGCCCGATATTGAGAAACGATTAGAAGCATTCATTCGAATAGGCCATGGTATTATTATTTTCCCCGGAGGCCCGGGTACGGCTGAAGAATTATTGTATTTACTCGGAATTTTATTAGACGCTAACAACGAAAACTACCCTTTCCCCTTAGTACTTACTGGACCCAAAGAGAGCAAAGATTACTTTGCTAGTATTGACCGCTTCATTAATGATACCTTAGGTAAGCAAACCAAACAGCTATATCGCATCATTATTGACGATCCAAAAAAAGTCGCTCGCGTAATGAAACAAGGAATGCTGCAAGTCCGAGACTATCGAAAACAGCGTGATGATTCCTATCGATTTAACTGGGGGTTAAACATCCCTTTAACCTTTCAAACGCCTTTTATTCCGTCGCACAGAGCTATGTCACAGCTTAAATTGGATCGAATGCAAAGCGCACAAGATTTAGCTTCAAACTTGCGTTGTGCATTTTCCGGAATTGTTGCAGGAAATGTAAAATACGATAGTATAAAAGCCATAAAGCAACACGGGCTCTTTCAACTCAGTGGCGACCCTGAACTAATGAAGAAAATGGACCAATTACTCAGTGCGTTTGTGGCACAAAATCGAATGAAGTTACCACATACCGATTATCAACCTTGCTATGAAGTATTAAAATAATTAATGACCAATACCCCACAAAATTACTCTCAGTGTAGCGCTAAGCCAGAGCCGTCACAATCTCGGCACGGTCACTCAACGCATCTAGTCGTCATCGATGCATTAAATTTAATTCGCCGAATTGATGGCGCTCTGCGAGGTTTTAAAAACCAAGGTTCTTTAGATAAAGAACAATTAATTGGCTTGACCAAACAAGCATTATCTAAACTCATCAGAGGGCATCAACCTACACATATTGCCGCAGTGTTTGACGGAGATGGTAACAATTGGCGTAAACAGCTATACCCTGAATATAAAGCAAATAGAAAACCTATGGATCCGTCCCTCGCCGCTCTATTACCTGAGATTATTCAACAATGGCAACAACTCGGTGTCATGTCACTAACGACCGCGCATGAAGAGGCCGATGATCTGATAGCGACACTAAGTTATAAAGTGACTAAACACCAAGGCCGCTGCACTGTAGTGTCCACCGACCAAGGCTTCTACCAACTACTACCGCTAGGTGTCGCGATATGGGATCACTTCGCAGGGCACTGGATAAACCAACAAAATATCCAACAGAAGTTTTCAATTTCTGCGATACAACTTCTCGATTATTGGGCAATTGTGGGCCAAAGTGGTAATAAAATCCCTGGCGTCGCAGGAATGGGTCCAAAAGCTGCATTAACTATCCTGAAGCAGCATCAAGATTTAAAAACCGCTTTTTCAATCACTCAAGGGCAAGACAAGCAGTTGCTCAAGTTGCAGCAAAATAAACATCAAGCACAATTGAGTTATCAATTAGTCCGCCTAAAACAAAATATTAGTTTAGGAATCAACCTACAACAGTTAAGATATACAGCTAAATAGCTACCTTATGAAGGGACCGCAACCAGTATGACACAGCAAAAGGAACAGTCTCTTGTTCCCGAAATATTGCAACACCAGCAGCAGTTAGATCATATTCTAACGATCTCCACGCGCGATGTGTCTTCGGTCAATAGTAAGAAATTAAATGCTCATTTAACTATTTTCAGTGATTGGCTATGGCACTTAGCCCCCGATAATATTGATGCCGCTCTCGGCTTTTTACTTCACCAAACACAGCCTGTATCAGCGGCCTGCGACACAGCTTTTAAACGAGCAGTCATCACCAGAAAGTTAGCCGAACAATTAAAGTATCATGCTTACTATGCACAAAACCTCATCAAAGCTTCCTTGATACTTGATCTGGGACTGAACCTCAACGGGGTTAACCTCAGTGAAAAACTGCGTGCCCATCAAGCCTTAACAACACAAGAAAAGAAAGTTCTACATCAATCACCAATAATTAGCGCTAACTTTTGCCACAAGCAAAAGCTATTTGATACATCGATTATCTACGGTGTCATGGAGCATAAAGAACGCCTTGATGGTAGTGGTTACCCTAAAAGAAGATCGAATAACCAGTTACGAAGGGAGGGAAAATTACTCGCAATTGTACACAGGGTGTGTGAACTGCTAACGGCCACAGAGAAACGTCCAGCTTATTCGATCAAACAAGCCTTAGGCTACTTAGCTAAGCATCCACAACACTTTTGCTCTGATATATTACGTCACGTGGTCGTCACGTTAGATAAGCCACACCCAGCTATGTCGTTAAGAATTGATAAAAAAACTGCTGGATTAATTGAGTCGATCGATTATTTAGAACAAAAAGTTCGCTACTTTACTTATCAGATCGAACACCCCCTAGAGACATTAGCCGAGCAGGTTCAAATTGCAGAGATAAATAAGACACAACAGTATTTTATTGAACCCCGAACCTTTTCCACTAAGACATTAACAACCTTGTTAGAACAACATAATACGCAGCATGTTGAAGATAACAGTGAGAAAACCTCCCGACTCCAACCGAGTATGACACTACAACGATTACTCGATTGCAGCGCCCAGGCTCAACCGGATCAAGCTTTAATTGAAGAGTACCTAAGTCAATTACCAACACTGGGGGAGTCTTTTGTTAATACATTAACCACGCTTTACCCCAATAGCCAATTTAACAGCAGTTTGCACGCCTTCAAAATGGCTGGGGCAAAGCAAGCTAGGCCACTGTTAAGTCAGCTCGCACTACAAAACCAACTTTCAGAGTATTTCTTTCCTGCATTGCCATCGTTAGATCATAAAGTTACACATGTGATCAAATTATCACGAGAAGTTGCACAATACGCGCGCAATATTGAGCCTAATCAATTAGCAATGTTTAGCTTGATTAATTTGGCCCCTCTTTATTTTGAGCGTAAAATTCATCAATTACCCGCCCGTTCCACTGTCGATATCACTGCGTGTTATCTTCATCATGGCTTTAGTTTATTTGGTTTAAATAATAGCCAAATGCAAGTAAAAATTGCCACTGCGTTAATAAAGCACTGGGATAAGCGAGCGACAAATTTAAATGCACTTCGAGCACTTTCGACACAACCAGCTAAACTTTCGAAACAAGAACAAGAACTTATCGATGGTTATCAACTAGCTCTTTTACTGACGCACCACACATTCCACGGTGTGTCGTTACAACATAAACAACTCAAGCAGAAACTCGCCCTAACCTGCCGTACTCTATCTATAAAAAAACTCGAACTAACTCAGTTGATTAACTTCTCGCTCGATCTCCAGCCAATGTGTGAACTGTAGTAAGTTTTCAAAAATTTCTTTGCCTATAATCAAATTGATTCATTATATTTGATACAAATTTGTTATACTTACTTAGATTTTAATTCTTCCATTTTTACGTCCACATAAGCGCAAAAGCTAAAAAAGATAATGGACGCCATTGTTATACGCAATATTACAATGGAAAACACAAGACAAAGGTAACAACATGACTCAAACTACGATCACTGTCATCCCTGGCGACGGTATTGGCCCAAGCATCATCGACTCTGCAATTCAAATCTTAGATAAAGTGGGTTGTAACTTTAATTACGAATATGCAAAAGCAGGTTTAGCGGCATTAGAAGAAACTGATGAGCTATTACCGCAAGCAACATTAGATATGATCGCTAAAAACAAGGTTACTCTAAAAGGCCCATTAACAACTCCAATCGGTGCTGGCTTTACTTCAATTAACGTTAGTTTACGTAAGCAATTTGGCCTGTACGCTAACTTACGTCCAGTTCGTTCATTTGAAGGAACAAAAGCGCGTTACGAAAACATCGATATCATTACTGTTCGTGAGAACACTCAAGGCATGTACTCAGGTTTAGGCCAAGTGATGAGTGAAGATGGTGCAAGCGCTGAGGCAATGAGTGTTGTAACTCGTGAAGGCGCAGAAAAAATTGTTACTTTCGCTTACGAACTAGCACGTAAAGAAGGTCGTAAAAAAGTAACCGCCGTTCATAAAGCGAATATCTTAAAAACAACATCAGGTTTATTCCTTGAAGTTGCTCGTGAAGTGGGTGCACGTTACCCAGAGATCGAATCAACAGAAATGATCGTTGATAATACCTGTATGCAATTAGTAATGAACCCTGAACAGTTTGACGTTATCGTAACAACTAACCTGTTTGGCGATATCCTATCTGACTTATGTGCAGGTTTAGTCGGTGGCCTTGGTATGGCTCCAGGCGCTAACATTGGTGAAGATGCAGCAATCTTTGAAGCGGTTCACGGCAGTGCACCAGATATTGCAGGTAAAAACTTAGCAAATCCAACATCGGTTATTCTTGCGTCAGTTCAAATGCTTGACTATCTTGGTATGGCTGATAAAGCTGAAAAAATCCTTAACGCATTAAAAGATGTAATCGCAACGGGTGACCGTACTACTCACGATCTTGGTGGTAACCACGGTACAACAGACTTCACGGCAGCAATGCTAGAGCGTTTATAATCAATGACCTGAATATAAAAGAGCCGCTCATTAGCGGCTCTTTTTTATCTTCGCATCAAACTATTGTAACAACTCAATAGAGACTGTAACTTCTTCACGGTCATGATATAAATGTTTACATTGCAGCTTATATCGCAAGCCTGCTTTTCGTAATTTAGATTCAATCAGCTCTAAACATTTGTACACTTCAACAAAACGTTTTTTCATCGGTAACTTTAAGTTAAAGATCGTTGCACGACACCAATCCTTAATTAACCAGTCAGACATTAAATCAGCAACCATGATCGGTTTTTCAACCATATCGCAAATCATCCAATCAACCGTTTTTTCGGGCTTAAATTTAAAACCGTCTTCCATGAAATGAGTCACTTGTCCCGTATCCATTAAGGATTGTGCCATCGGCCCGTTATCAATCGCGCTAACGAATAAGCCACGACGCACCAATTGGTAGGTCCAACCCCCAGGGCACGCTCCTAAGTCCACACCAGTCATGCTAGGACGCATGCTCGAGCCCTCTTCTTGCTGTTGTGGTAAAAAGAATAAAATGGCTTCCTCGAGTTTTAACGTCGAGCGACTCGGTGCATCACTAGGAAATTTTAAACGAGGGATTCCCATAAAGAATGGCGAGTTATTATCAGAGTATGAATAACCTAAGAAACCGTTACCTGAGTCAAGCATCATCAAATGCAGCACCGGCTTTTTGGGCTGTTCTTTTTTAGTTAAACACCCTTGCTTACGCAATGCACCACGCAATGGCACGGTAAATTTACGACAAAAACCAAGTAACTCTTTCGCTTCGTTAGTGTCTGGTGTTTCGATACGAATATCACCACATAACGGTAGCTTATCAGTTGAATCTAGAATGGCTGAAACGCGGTCAGTAGGCGGTAAATCTTGAAGCTTTGCTACAACGACAAACATTTGGCGAGCAAAGACAAGCTTATTAAATGATAGTGTTTTAGCTAATAGATCCGCCTGTGCTAGATCAGGGGTGATGTAATTGACATAGCCCGAATTGTCCGCCACGACACAATAACCATAAACTTCTTGCTCTGTTGCTAACTGCTGAATCTCACCAGCACATTCTTTTTCAAAGCCTCGGCGGCAATAAAGTAATAAACCATTATTCATTTCGATTCTCTACATAGCGTTCTGGCTGCTACTAACAAGCCAAGCCAAGCCACAATAAATGTCATTCCGCCAATTGGCGTTAAAAAGCCGGCAATTTTAACGCCAGTAAAGGCAAATAGATACAGCGTATAACAAAATAAGCTTATTCCCAGCGCAAATAAGATGCCGCATGTGAGCCAAATAACGCGTTTCGTATATACAAAGCCAAAAACACACGCGAGCATGGCTAATAAGGCGTAA
Organism: Psychrobium sp. 1_MG-2023; assembly: GCF_030689115.1. Lineage (NCBI taxonomy): Bacteria > Pseudomonadati > Pseudomonadota > Gammaproteobacteria > Alteromonadales > Shewanellaceae > Psychrobium > Psychrobium sp. 1_MG-2023. Next base: position 67,372 of record NZ_JAUYVJ010000010.1, read on the forward strand.
TAATGGTGCTGATTGGCTTTGTTAAACACATCAACGAGTGCCGCTGATTGCTGAACTTTCTCAGCATGACTCGCGTATGCAGCAAAAGCGGTAGCAAAGGCTCCATTTAAACCAGCAAACATCATCAACATGCGGGTGACACGATGGCTAGTCAAGATGGGCTCCTACAGGCATCTTATTACACGCCTCTTCCTGTTCAAAAAGATCTAACATCCATTCACGAAATGCTTTGATCTTACCTAACTCACTCTGATTGGTCTCGCTTACAATATAATAAGCGTTCTTACTTAATAGGAATTCTTCAAAGGGGCAAACCAAACGGCCCGCTTCAATCTCAGGACGAGCTAACACGCTATAGCCTAACGCAACCCCTTGGCCATAAATTGCAGCTTGTAATACGAGTGATGACAAACTAAAAATCGGCCCTTGATTTACATTAAGCGAGGTTGCACCAACTTGCCTGCTCCAGTTTTTCCAATCTTTACGGGATAAATCATGCAGTAACGTATGATTGGCTAAATCATGAATCGAGTTTATCGGTTTTGGACCAGTGAGTAGCGCAGGTGAACATACGGGAATCATATATTCATTACGTAGTTTATCAGCGCGTACTGACGGCCAATTACCACGGCCATAATAAATGGCGACATCGACATCATCGGTTAAAAGCCCCTCATCTAAATCGATCGCTTTAATTCGAACATCTATTTCAGGATGCAATTCACTAAACTTAGATAACCGCGGCACCAGCCATTGAATGGCAAAACTTGGCGCAGAGGCAACAGTTAAGGCACCACTGGCGGTTTTTGACAATAGTTTTTCTGTGGCATCAGATAATGAAACAAAGATATCTTTTATATCAAGAAAGTAGCTTTGCCCTTCCTCTGTTAATAGCAAGGTTCTATTTTTTCTTCTGAATAACTTAATTGATAGGTTATCTTCTAATGCCTTGATTTGATGACTAACTGCGGCCTGGGTCACAAATAATTCTTCAGCCGCTTTGGTAAAACTTAAATGGCGAGCAGCTGCTTCAAAAGCTTTTAACGCATTTAATGGTGGTAATCGCCTTGACATGCAGGCCCCTACTATTTATTAGTTTTTCTAATGCGAATTATTACATTTTATCGTTTGTTACCGCAACTTTATTTGATTACATTATCGCCATTAACAGACATTAATTATTCAATAAGGAAACAACATGAACCCCCTCAAAAACGCTAGCCTTGTAATTTTTTGCTTAACACTATCAGGTGTTGCAAGTGCTAATAGTGATGCACAATTACAAGAAAATTCTTCATTGAAGCAAGGAGAAGTTCAAGCAATGCTAGCTCATGAGATTCAGGACAATGTTGATTACCTAAAAAGTACAATATCATTTGAGCAGCCACTACTAGTTAAACCAACAGCAGTACTAAGTCGCTCAACACGCCTTGCTGCATCTAACTATATGCCAAAGCGCGTAATTAAGGCGACTCCTTAATTATATTCTTTTAACTTAAGAGGCAAAATGTTGGTTGTTGTATCATAGCCAGCTAAAAAAAGTGCTCTTTTTTGATCGCTATCGAGATTGAACTGTACGGGGGAGCTCTTCCCCGTATTGATTATTAAAGTGCTGTGCCAATAGTTATTGTTGATATATTCGCGAGAAATCGTGGTTAAAAATGTACGGATTAACAAAGTAACGTAGTCCGTGACAGGAAATAGACCTCCGGGTCGAATATCTTCATATTCGTGCTCTCCCCGGAGTCTAAAGCAAAGAACAGGCGTACCATCTCCGGCCCAATCGCGATGTAATGCATCTTCAGATAAAATACTACCATCAGCCATTAAGCGGTTACCATAAGGTTTAAAACTAAATAACAGCGGAATAGACATCGAATAACGTACAGCCTTTGAAATCTTAAAGTCAGGTGTGCGCTCACGGTCAAAGATAACTGGTTTACTGCGCCGAACGTCTGTAGCGACAATATGAAGGTCTTTTTCTAAGTCAGCAAACGTTTTATGATCAAGCATATCGTCAAGCCAATCTTCTAGCTTGTTGCCGTTACATAAACCACCATCCTTAATTAGCGATAAGATTGAAAACCCCCTAAATTGGTTAAAGTCGGTATCCATTGCTGCTTGCTTAATCTCATCAAGAGGCATTCCTGTTGCATACATGCTTGAGATAATACTGCCACCGGAGACACCAACAATATGCTCTATCGTTGTATCCATTTCCTCTAGCGCAGTGAGAATCCCTATATGTGCTGGTAGACGTGTTCCGCCGCCAGCTAGAATAGGAACCAGTGTATGATTTGCCATTTTAACCCTTAAGATAGATTCTCTCTCTTATAAGTATTAAACCTAGCAGGCGATTTTTCCACTTTAAGGGTAAATAAACTAAAAAGCTCCAGTAACCTTGGTAAAATATCACCAACGTTACTGGAGCTTAATGCATAATAGAGAGCTAATTAACCTTGAGTATCAATTACTTCAAATGATTTCACTAACTCGTCAACACCTTTCATTTGCGCTAAGAAAGGTTCTAAGCGATCAAGAGGTAAAGCACACGGACCGTCACACTTCGCTTGCGCTGGATTAGGGTGTGATTCTAAGAATAAGCCACCAATACCTTGACTCATACCAGCTAAGCCTAATTGGGTCACTTGAGCGCGACGACCACCTGCACTATCGCTACGACCGCCTGGTTGTTGAAGAGAGTGAGTTACGTCAAAAATCACTGGATAACCCATTTCTTTCATAATACCAAAGCCCAACATATCAACAACTAAGTTGTTGTAACCAAATGAAGTCCCACGTTCACATAACATCAAATTGTCATTTCCCGCTTCATTACACTTCGTTAAGATATGTTTCATTTCTTGAGGAGCTAAGAATTGGGCTTTCTTGATATTTATAACCGCGTTAGTTTTAGCCATCGCTTCTACCAAGTCCGTTTGACGAGATAAAAATGCTGGAAGTTGGATTACATCAACGATTTCAGCAACTGGAGCAGCTTGAAAAGGTTCGTGAACATCAGTAATCAACGGGACATTGAAGGTGTTTTTAATCTCTTCAAAGATCTTTAACCCTTCTTCCATACCGGGACCGCGGAATGAATTGATTGAAGAGCGATTAGCTTTATCAAATGAGGCCTTAAATACGTAAGGAATACCAAGTTTACTTGTTACTTCAACATATTTTTCAGCCACTCTCATCGCCATATCACGCGACTCTAAGACATTCATCCCACCAAATAATACAAACGGCTTATCATTTGCAACGTCGATATTACCTACTTTTATCGTTTTCTGTTCCATCATCATTCCTCTATATCAATATCAAGAGTCATTAAAATAACTCCTAACCTAATTACTGAATCGCAGCCATCACTTCCTAATGAGTTACAACGGCTTGATTTTCTAACTGCGTTAAATGCAATTTAAGCACATCCGTATTAGGATGTTCAGGGCAGTTCTCAATGAAAAACGCAAAGTCTTGTGCCGCACCCACAAAATATTCTAGTTGCTGTAAGATAAAGCCTCGCTCCATGATTAAGTCTGGATCATCAGGTAATAATCCTAATAATAATTCACTTAATAATAACGCCATTTCGAAGTCATCTTCTAACATGCAAGCCTGTTTAAGGCTGACAAGAAAACGTTTTTTAACCGTTAACTCATCGGCAATAAGTAAGTGCTCATCTTCTAAAGTGACATGGTCGCCTAAATGGCCACGCACAAGGCACTCTAAATAGTGATGATCAATAACATCACCATTTAATGGATCAATAAACTGCCCTGGTAACACGTCAATCTCGAGAATAAACGGGCCAGGAAAATCGATGATCTGATGCGAAATATTTAATGACGTCAACAAGTGAGAAACAAATAGGGTTGACAGTGCATTATTGCCGACACGGGACTCAACAAAATGATAAATGCTATTACTTTTTATTGAGAAGTAGTCATTTTGATCAATCTCAAAATCCCACTCTCCATAAAATAGTTCCTTAAACTTTTCCCAGCGTTGCTCTTCATCAATTACATGATCATTGAGTGCAGCAACCTGACCCAACAACTGCTCCAGCAGTTGTTTGGTTTGGATCAATTCCTGTTCGTCGCACAATGGCTGCGATGTCAACGTGAGTACTTCATAAAAAGTTAAGCTGTGAATGTCGGGTAATTCGTCTCTTAGTTGCACTGGGTTACCCTAAAATCAACGCCTGTTTTAAAATAGCAAGTTTGGCAGCAATCAACACCCAACCAACAGCACCAATACTCGTTAAAATACGAGTTTTAGTCGTTGTTGCACGGTACAGTGCAATGTAAGCTAAGATAATGTAGGCAATAATACAAACAACTTTTTCAGTGACCCAATGATCAACGAACGGGTATTGGCCGATAATGACACAAAGCGTTAACGCTGAGGCAAGCAAAAATGTATCTGCAATTCGCGATGTCATTTTTGCCCAGCGCAACTGATGAATGCTTTTGTTAGCAAACATTAAACCAGCACGAATAATAAAAAATAACACGCTAAACGCAACAAGGCTTAAGTGAAGGTGTTTAATCGGTAAGTAAAACTGTTCCATGAGGATATCCACATCTTAATTTAGTTGCGGACATTTTACTGACTTTACACTAGATTGCTAATTTACAGCTCTCAAATTAGTACAACCGACATTAATTGCTTAAAAAAAACACTAATTAGGGTACTTTTTAAGAATAGCTAAAAAGTCATCGATATTAGTTAAGAACAGTTCCACTAGAGCTGGGTCAAAGGCCGTAGCACTATTATCTTTGATATAATTGATACAGAAATCTAGCTCAAAAGGCGGTTTATAACAACGCTTGCTATACAGGGCATCGAAAACATCAACTAACGATACAATCCTTCCATAGATATGAATATCCTCTCCTGAGAGTGCATTAGGGTAACCTTGCCCATCCCAACGTTCATGATGTGTCAGTGAGATAATAGCTCCCACTTGCAAGATCAAGCGATTAGAGTCGTGCAAAAGATCATGCCCTATTTGAGCATGAGTCTTCATCACCTCCCAGTCTTCGCCTTCTAGTTTCTCTGGGGTATTAAGTACAGCATCGGGAATTCCGATTTTACCGACATCGTGTAACGGCGATGCTAATTTCAGTGTACGCACATCAACTGGGTCTAAACCATATAAATTACCAAGGAGTTCTGAAAATAGTGCGACACGCTTGAGATGATTCCCCGTTTCTTTAGAACGGGTTTCCAACGCATTACCTAAGCGATAAACAATTTCTCGTTGGGTGTTTTCAATTTCTTGATTCAGTAAAATATTATCATAGGCAATTTGAACATTACGAGAAAACAGCTCGATTAAATGGCGATCATGTTGACTAAGCTCAAGGGGGATGCCGCTAATAAACATGAGTGTCGAAAATTGTTGGCTGTCTTTACGGTAATAAAAAATATAGTCATCACCGAAAAGCAACTCATTATTTTTTTGCGCTTCATCGTAAAGTGGTAATAGGGCTTCAGGTAGTACATTATTCACCGACTCCCCTTCGGTCCCGGAAAAATCGCCTTGAGCGGCAACAACGGTTAAATTAGCTTCACCAACATTACCGTCTTGTCCGTGCTCTTCTGCAACCAATGAACTGAGTTCGAAACAATGTTTACCCCGTGAAAATATAGCGTTTAGTTGAATGAGTAAACCATCAATAAAGTGATTCATCGAATGAATAGAAAACAAATTACATGACGCGTCAATTACGCGTTCTAACCCTTGTCGGTTAGACTCAATCGCTGTTAAATCACGATATGAACGCAGTGCAGCTACAACAGTGGTAAATAAGCGCTGAGAGGTCAGTTCTGTCTTGGATTTATAATCGTTGATATCATAAGTGACGATCACATCACGTTCGGGAGCTTGGCCTGGCTGACCTGTACGCAATACAATACGCACTAATTGATTATTAGCTATTTCACGAGTAAAACGCGCAACTTTTAGTCCTGCATCATCAGTTTCCATGACGACATCAAGTAACATCACCGCAATTTCATGATCTTCAGTAATAATTTTTTCTGCTTCAGCACCACTATAGGCACTGATAAAATCTAATTTACGACCTTGAAACTCAAAGTCTCTTAAAGCAAGTTTGGTGACGGCATGAACTTCTTCTTCATCGTCAACAATTAGTAACTTCCAACTTTCAAGGTGTGACTCACTGACATCGTCATCTTGTGACTCATCGGCGAAAATAAATTCATCCATCGTCCATCCCTTAATTCAGCCAAGCATTGGTTATAAATTATCAGGTTAATACCTATTAAGGATAGTAAATTTATGAACTTTTTAGAAAAAATATGGACAATAAATGGAAAAAAACAACTGAACCTAGCGCAGGCCAAGCGTTACACGGTCTAGGCCAGCAAGGTCTTGTAACGTTATTACTTGATTAAAATGATGACTTTCTAAAATACTTCGTACTGCTTTTCCTTGCTCAAAGCCATGCTCAAACAGCAAAATACCTTGTGGCTTTAAGAAATGAATACTTTGTTTGGTAATATCAATGATATCTTGCAAACCATTATTTGCTGCTATCAATGCACTATGCGGTTCAAAGCGTACATCACCCTCGACTAGGTGAGGATCGCTCTCATCAATATAAGGAGGGTTTGAAACAATAAAGTCACACTGTTGTAGCCATGATTCATCAATATTAGTTAGCCAACTTGATTGAACAAAACTAACGTTTGTAAGTGCTAACTTATTCTGGTTAGTTCGAGCTAGAACAACAGCCTCATCACTATAATCGACACCAAGTATAGACCAACTCGGTTGTTCTGATGCTAGTGCTAATGCAATAGCACCAGTGCCCGTGCCCAAATCAATTCCTCGAGCGTGCGGTAATATGACGCGATCTAATATCGTTTCAACTAAGAGCTCGGTTTCTGGTCGAGGGATTAAGGTTGACGGCGCAACGGACAGTGGTAATGACCAAAACTCTTGTTCACCTACTATATAAGCAATGGGTTCACCACTGATACGGCGCTGTAGTAGCACCTCAAAGGCGGCCAACTGCTCAGGAGTCAGCTTTTTGTCTGGCCAAGTATAAAAAAAACTTCGTTCGACACCTAACACTGAACTGAGTAAAACCTGTACATCTAAAACGGCACTATCACTCTCGGGTAAACGTGCCACACTTGATGAAACCACTTCAGAAACAGTGTTAGTGCTCACTATCTATTCTCTTCTGATAGTGCAGCAAGTAAGTCAGCCTGTTGCTCATTCAGTAACGGCTCAACGACAAGGTCTAAGTCTCCCTGCATCACATCACCTAGGCGGTAAAGTGTTAGGTTGATACGATGATCACTCACGCGGCCTTGCGGGTAGTTATAAGTACGAATACGTTCACTACGATCACCACTTGCCACTAAACTACGGCGTGTTGATTCTTCTTCAACGCGACGTTTCTCATCTTCAGCCTGCTGTAGGCGCGAAGCAAGTACTGACATCGCTTGGGCACGGTTTTTATGCTGCGAGCGCTGATCCTGACACTCAACCACGGTTCCCGTTGGTATATGGGTAATACGAATAGCAGAGTCAGTCTTATTAACGTGCTGCCCCCCTGCACCTGACGCTCGGAAAGTATCAACTTTAAGATCGGCAGGGTTAATGTTAATCGCTTCTGCCTCTGGAATTTCAGGCATTACAACTACAGTACAAGCGGAAGTATGAACACGACCTTGTGATTCGGTCTCAGGAACACGTTGTACACGGTGACCACCCGATTCAAATTTCATGACGCCGTAAATGCCTTCACCAGAGATTTTAGCTACAACCTCTTTAAAGCCACCTTGCTCAGCTTCGTTTGCATTCACTAATTCAATTTTCCAACCACGATTTTCAATGTAACGGCTGTACATTCTGAATAGGTCACCAGCAAAAATAGCGGCTTCATCACCACCCGCACCAGCACGAATCTCAATAAACGCATTACGATCATCATTTGGATCTCGTGGTAATAGTAAGATTTGTAACTCACCTTCGATTTCTTCGATGGCCGCTTTTGCTGCTTTAAATTCTTCCTGTGCCATTTCACGCATATCAGGATCGTCATCTTTAAGCATCTCTTGAGCCATTTCGAAGTCACTTTGTGCACCTTTATAGGTATTAAAAGCTTCGATAACAGGGCCAAGCTGTGAGTACTCTTTATTTAAAGCACGAAATAAATCTTGATTGGCGATTGTATCAGGGTCGCCTAACGACGCCTCTACTTCTTCATGACGCTCTTGTAAGCCTTCAAGCTTAGCGTAAACCGTTGGTTTCATTATTCTGTTTTCTCATATTTAAAGCACAGGGCTTTATACTTAACTTAATTATTGTACGCCATTTAGCCCTAGCGCATTGGAAATTACCGCTAGCTTATCATGCTCTCCTGCATGACTGGCACTACTCATTGCACGGGTTGGGCAATGAATCAGTTTATTGGTCAGTTTATTGGCAAGCTCCACCATCACTTTTTCAGCATCGGCGCCTTGTGAAATTTTTTGCAGTGCTTTATCTAATAGCTCATCTTTAGAAGCAAAACTTTGTTCACGATATTGTTTAATATAATCAATCGATTTTAGAGAACGGGTCCAAGCAATAAATTCTTGCGCTTGCTCTGTCGCAATAAGTTCAGCTTCATCAGCAGCCGCACGACGCGACGCCATGTTTTGTTCGACTATACCCTGAAGGTCATCAACCGTGTAAAGATAAACATCGTCCAACTCACCTACTTGAGCTTCAATATCTCGTGGGACAGCAATATCAACTAACAGCATCGGGCGATGACGGCGCGTAGAAATAGCGCTTTCAACCATCCCTTTTCCTAAAATAGGTAAAGTACTCGCGGTAGAGGAAATAACAACATCAGCTTCAGCTAAATGCTCCGGAATCTGCGCTAAGGTGATGGCTGTGCCGCCAATATCTTGCGTCATTGATTCGGCACGAGCTAAGGTACGGTTAGCGATGGTAATATTGGTTACCCCCGCCTCCATTAAATGCTTAGCCACCAGCTCAATAGTTTCACCAGCTCCGATTAATAACACGTTGGTTTGAACTAACTCGGCAAAGATTTGTTTTGCTAAGCTCACAGCAGCAAAAGCAACAGATACTGCATTAGCCCCAATATTGGTGTCGGTACGAACTCGTTTCGCAACAGAAAAGGTACGTTGAAACAATTTATCTAACGTTAGAGCAAGTGAGCCAGAAGCCTTAGCAGTTCCATAAGCCTGCTTAATTTGGCCTAAGATTTGTGGCTCACCTAGAACAAGAGAGTCAAGGCCACAAGACACCCGCATTAAATGATTCACGGCCGCAACATCTTGGTGTAAATAAATGCTCTCTTCTAAAGCACTACGTTCAACCTGATGAAAAGTAACTAACCAATCAATCAGTTGCTGTGCTTGCATGCCATTACAATAAAGCTCGGTACGATTACACGTTGAAACAACCACAGCTTCGCTACCGTTGTTTAACGCTTTCAATTGCTGTAACGCCTCGACCATCTGGTCAGGCGAAAACGCAATTTGTTCACGTAACTCAACGGAAGCTGTTTTGTGGTTAATACCTAAGGCAACTAGAGACATTATTGGCTTCGACTAAATCATTAAAATATATTTATGAGAGCGAATTTTACATTAAAGCAAGGGCTAATTGAAAGCGACTCTAGTCGCTAAGTGAAAAAGAAGCTACTCTATAGCCTATCTATATCAAATTATTAGACCTTAATCTTGCTTAAACGATTACTATTCCTATTTATGGCATTAAGCCTTAGCGGTTGCAGCACATTTATTAAACAGCCCCCTATTGACGGTCCAATCACCCAACAATGGCAGTTTAATGGTAAATTCGCTATCCGAACCCCACAAGAAACTCAATCGGCAAAAATTCATTGGGCCCAATTAAACCAGCAATATGACATAAACCTCTATACCACTTTAGGTATTACGGTAATGAAAATTACTGGTAATGATAACTTTGTTGAAATTGATGGTATTGGCGAAGAGCCCATAACGGGCACGTCAGCAGAACAATTAATTTGGCAATTAACACGTTGGCACATTCCTGTCAGCCAATTGCAATGGTGGGTGCAAGGTAAAGTACCATACGGAAGTAATATTAATTACAATAAGTTAGGCCAAGTCACAGACGCAGAAATCATTGATAACAATGGGCAAACATGGCAATTACGCCTTGGGAAATATCAATCGGTTGATGGCAAACAGCGCCCCTATACAATTGGCTTAACCCAAGATAGACTCTTTTTAAAACTTGCAATAACAAAGTGGCAAATACAGCAATGAACACATCCCAAACTTGGCCATCACCAGCCAAATTAAACCTTTTTCTTCATATCACTGGTCAGTTAGATAATGGGTACCACAGCTTACAAACCACGTTTCAATTTCTAGATTATGGTGATGAACTGACTTTTATAGCCAATAACGATAGTAAGATATCAATATACCCTGGTGTTGAAGGTATTAACGACGAAGATAATTTAATCTATCGCGCCGCAATGTTATTAAAGCCCTTTGCAAGTATTAATGCTGGGGTAGACATCACCTTACATAAAGTCTTACCTATGGGCGCAGGCCTTGGCGGTGGCTCATCTAACGCAGCAACAACCTTAGTGGCTCTTAATCATCTGTGGCAAATCAATCTCTCGACGGCTAAGTTAGCTTCGTTAGGGTTAAGCTTAGGTGCGGATGTGCCTATTTTTGTCCATGGTTTTGCCGCCTTTGCCGAAGGCGTAGGAGAAAAACTAACGCCAGTTGAGCCGGAAGAACCGTGGTACTTGATTATTTGGCCAGGTGTTCATGTCAACACAGGGGAGATATTTTCATTACCTGAGCTACCGCGTAATACGCCAACATTAACCTTGGAGCAGTTATCAAGTGCAAGTTTAGGTAATGACTGCGAACAAGTGACAAAAAATCGCCATCCTGAGGTTGCTAAGGCCCTCGACTGGTTGATAGAATACGCCCCAGCAAAAATGACAGGGACTGGCAGTTGCGTTTTTGGTCAATTTGAGACTCAGCAGGCAGCAGAGGCTGCGTTGCAAAAATTACCAAAAGATATGCATGGATTTGTTGCAAAAGGCATTAATCAATCGCCACTAGCCACAAAATTAGCTCAGCTTACTAGCCATCATTGATGCAAAAAATTACTGTTAGCTTAAATAATTAAGTTAATGAAACTGGCGGATTCACACCGCCCACCAAACCAACGCCTGAGGTTAACGTGCCTGATATTAAATTGTTTGCCGGAAATGCCATTCCTGAACTAGCTCAAAAAATTGCTGACCGTCTTTATCTTAAACTAGGTAAAGCGACTGTTGGTCGTTTTAGTGATGGGGAAATTAGCGTACAAATCAACGAAAATGTACGTGGAGCAGATGTATTCATCCTGCAATCAACGTGTTCGCCAACGAACGACAACTTAATGGAATTATTAGTAATGGTTGACGCACTTCGCCGTGCTTCTGCTGGCCGTATTACTGCTGTGATTCCTTATTTCGGTTACGCACGTCAAGATCGTCGTGTGCGTAGTTCTCGTGTTCCAATTACAGCTAAAGTTGTTGCCGATTTCCTATCTAGCGTTGGTGTAGATCGTGTTTTAACTGTTGATTTACACGCAGAGCAGATTCAAGGTTTCTTCGATGTACCTGTAGATAACGTTTTTGGTACACCAGTATTACTAGATGACCTACAAAAACGCGACTTCCACCAGCCAATCGTTGTATCTCCAGATATCGGTGGTGTAGTACGTGCTCGTGCACTTGCTAAACTATTAGATGATTCTGATTTAGCAATCATCGACAAGCGTCGCCCACAAGCGAACGTAGCACAAGTGATGCACATCATTGGTGACGTTGAAGATCGTGACTGTATCATCGTTGATGACATGATTGATACCGGCGGCACATTATGTAAAGCGGCTGAAGCACTAAAAGAGCACGGTGCACGTAAAATTTACGCGTACGCAACTCACGCCGTATTCTCTGGCAGCGCTGTTGAAAACGTTCGTAACAGTGTAATCGATGAATTCATCGTTACTGACTCAATTCCTCTAACGGAAGAGATGAAAGCAACAGGTAAAGTTAAGATCCTTTCTTTAGATAGCATGATGGCTGAAGCCCTTCGTCGTGTATCTAACGAAGAGTCTATCTCTGCGATGTTTGATTACTAATTTTATTAGTCATTAAGCAAACCAAAAAAGGAGCCTGATGGCTCCTTTTTTATTACCTAAATATAATCTCTTGTTAAGATTAACAGGCTGTAAGTACTATTCGGGGTGGAGTAGCTATATCTCCGGCCTGCCTATAATCTACAGTACACTTTTCATTAAGCGTTGTAGGAGTGTTTTCCCCTCTATAGACAATAAAATGTCCGCCAATGATAACACTTTTAAACTCTTCATCTAAGTCAATCAATACATCCCAGCTGCCGTTACTCCCTGAGTAATCAGCAAGGGGGTATCCATGCTTTATGTCTAAAATGACTCCGTTTATCTCGACATTAACTCCCGGCATGCGTCTTAATTGTTGGTTGCCTTTTATACTCGATTTTGCGTGAACCATCATCATCGCATTCTCTATTGCCGCTTTAACTTTCAATAGGCTTGCATTTTCTGAGTCCGACTTAATGTCAATAAACTTTGGCGATACAGCCACAACCAACAAACCTAATACAATGATAATTATTACAAATTCAATCAAAGAAAATCCACAATTTTTTCTCAAAATACCTCTCAAAAACTAACTACATTATGACCAAGAACTTCACAATGAGCGCTTAGTGTCTAAAAATGCCCTAGTATATAACCAAATTCTTGCTGTGAAAATATAGATTAAATCGTATATCTCATACGTCAGATTCACTTATAACAGCTCCAACATCATTCTTTAATACTAAATACTCCCTGACTTAGAACAAATGTAAGCGTTTGGCCGCACCTAAAAAAGCATAAATGAACATATTTTTACCAGTTACCTCCAAGCACTTGCAGTAAAACGTTTTAGCCTATTTACAGCAATGTGGTGACTGTTTTTATCTCTTTTATATCCTTTAGTCTTAATTTTTGCTTTAATTAAGCAAAATTAGTAAATCGCTAAACATTTTAGCTCAGTAAAAAGGAAAAAGAGTATGAGTTCAACGACCCAGAAACCTAGAGCAGTCGATAGGTTTCTCAACAGTATTGAAAGGGTGGGTAACGCCCTCCCCGATCCAGCTATTATCTTCTTATCGGCAATGCTCATCATTTGGGGGCTATCAGCGCTGCTATCGCAATACACTTTCGGTGCTATTGACCCGCGAACTGGTGAAGCTATCATCGTTCATAACCTGTTAACCGGAGACTCTTTAGCTGGCTTCTTAGCGGGCATGGTTAAAACCTTCACCGCTTTCGCGCCTTTAGGTGTTGTGTTAGTTGCTATGCTTGGTGTCGGTGTCGCTGAACATTCTGGCTTTATTAACACGGGTCTTAAGCTGATGCTAAAGCGCACTCCAAAAGCGCTATTAACGCCATCGATCATTTTAATCGCGATTGTCAGCCACACAGCAACCGACGCGGGCTATGTATTAGTTATCCCATTAGCAGGGGTTATCTTCTTTGCCATGGGCCGTCACCCACTGGTTGGTATAGCGGCAGCTTTTGCTGGGGTAAGTGGCGGTTTTAGTGCTAACTTTATTCCATCAGGCATTGACCCGTTACTGCAAAGCTTCACCCAGAGTGCGGCACAAATCATTGATCCTGAAATTGCGGTCAATCCGTTAAATAACTGGTTCTTTACTTCCGCTTCAAGCATCTTTATTGTGTTATTAGGTTGGTATATCACTGATAAAATCATTGAACCTCGCTTAGCCAAAACACCGATCGATGGTGACACTTCAGATTTACCGACTTTTGATGAAATCACGTCAAAAGAACGTAAAGGCTTTTACTTAGCTTCTTTTGTCATGGTAGCCGGATTGGCACTATTAGCGTGGGCGAGTTGGTCAGCCGACTCACCATTGCGTGGTCCAACGGGTTCACTTGCTGATTTTAAAGCACCATTAATGCAATCAATTGTTCCGTTAATCTTCTTGCTATTTTGGATTCCCGGTGCCGTATATGGCTTCACGGTTGGAACCTTTAAAACCAGTAAAGACATGATTGACGCAATGAGTAAATCAATGGGCAGCATGGCTTATTACATTGTAATGGCTTTCTTCTGTTCATTGTTTATTGCGGCATTCTCACAATCAAACTTAGGTGCTCTATTAGCCATTGAAGGGGCAGAAGTATTAAAAGCTATGGCACTACCAAGTGCAGTGACTGTTGTTGGTATCATCTTCTTAACGGGTTTTGTTAACCTATTCGTTGGTTCAAGTTCGGCTAAATGGGCATTATTAGGCCCAGTATTTGTACCAATGTTAATGCAATTAGGTATCTCACCTGATTTAACTCAAGCGGCTTACCGTATTGGTGATTCTAGCTCGAACATTATCACGCCATTAATGCCTTACTTTCCACTAGTCGTTGTTTACTGTCAGAAGTATGTGAAGGACACAGGTATCGGTACGTTAATCGCACTAATGCTACCGTTCTCTATTGCATTCATGATTGGCTGGACAATCTTCTTATTAGCCTATTGGGCACTAGGTATTCCACTAGGATTACAATCTAGCTATACCTACGGGTTGTAGTTAAGTAACGACTCTTTAAGTTAACAAACAACACGATAAAGGAGCCAATCTAACGGCTCCTTTTTATTTACCCTCCCTCCATAGTTTTTTTCACCGAGTTATTCAATTTAAGTGTTTGCGATCCTCTAGTGCTTTAGTTACAATGTCGCGCCGAATTTTTCGGTAACGAGAAGGTTTTGGTCGCAAAAACCTTCACCATTTAAATTTAAAATATTGGAGACATCTAATGTCTGAAGCAATTACACTTGAAGCGCAAATCCGTACAGACCTAGGGAAAGGTGCGAGCCGCCGCCTACGTCACGCGAATCAAACTCCAGCTATCATCTACGGTGGCGAAACAGCTCCTGTTTCTATCACTTTAGCTCATAACAAATTATTTAAAGCGCAAGAGCAAGAGTCTTTCTACTCTCAAGTTTTAACTATCTCTGTTGATGGCAAAGAAGAAAAAGTAATCGTTAAAGCAATGCAACGTCACAGCCACAAGCCTGTTGTTAACCACGTTGATTTCCTACGCGTTGACGAGTCTCACGTTCTTCACACTTCTGTACCAGTACACTTCATCAACGAAGATGCTTCTGCTGCAGTTAAATCAGGTGGCGTTGTTGCTCACCACGCAAATGAAATCGAAGTTGCTTGTTTACCAAGTGCTTTACCTGAGTTCATCGAAGTTGACGTTGCTAACTTAGAAGTTGGTCAAACTGTTCACCTTTCAGACGTAACTTTCCCAGCTGGCGTAACTTCTGTTGAGTTAGCTAAAGGTGAAAGCCACGATCTAGCTGTTGTTTCTATTGCTGCACCTAAAGGCGCTAGCACTGAAGAAGCTTCAGAAGAAGAAGCAGCAGAATAAGTCACGAGATAACTCTTTTGAGTGACAATATTCAGCTGATAGTGGGCCTGGCTAATCCAGGTCCCGAATATGCCAACACCAGACATAATGCTGGTGCTTGGTATATTGAACAACTCGCCAATTGGCACAACACCTCTTTAAAAGCCGAGAGTAAGTTCTTTGGTCATACCGCTCGAATCAATATCGATGGTCATGATGTTAGATTACTTGTTCCAACCACCTTCATGAATCGCAGTGGCAAAGCCGTTGCAGCAATGGCAAAGTTTTATCAAATTCCGGTAGAGAATATTTTGGTCGCTCACGATGAGCTTGATCTTGATCCCGGCATTGCTAAATTCAAACAAGGCGGCGGACATGGCGGTCACAATGGTTTACGCGATATTATTAGCTCTATGGGCAATAATAAGAACTTCCATCGTTTGCGCGTTGCAATTGGCCACCCAGGGCATAAAGATAAAGTTACCGGTTATGTATTAGGTAAAGCACCTCAGGCTGAACAAGCTCTAATTGATGGTGCGATTGATGAAGCGGTACGCTCCACCAGCCTAATTTTCTCTCAAGGGTTCTTGAGTGCCAAAAACAGACTCCATGCCTACAAGGGCTAGTCTGATCCAATCAAATTAATTTTAAGGAATCACCATGGGATTCAAATGTGGTATCGTCGGTTTACCAAACGTTGGTAAATCAACACTATTCAATGCTTTAACTAAAGCAGGTATCGAGGCGGCTAACTTCCCGTTTTGTACTATTGAACCAAACACTGGTGTGGTTCCTGTTCCTGATCTACGCCTTGATCAATTAGCAAAAATAGTTAACCCAGAGCGTGTCATTGCCACGACAATGGAGTTTGTTGATATTGCAGGCTTAGTCGCCGGCGCATCCAAAGGTGAAGGTTTAGGCAACAAGTTCTTAGCAAACATCCGTGAAACCGATGCTATTGGTCACGTGGTACGTTGTTTCGAAAATGAAAATATCGTGCATGTAAGCGGTGAAGTTGACCCGTTATCGGATATCGAAGTCATCAACACCGAGTTAATGCTGGCCGATATGGACGTTGCAGATAAAGCGGTTTTCCGCCAAGCTAAAAAGGCTAAAGGCGGGGATAAAGACGCTAAGTTTGAAATCACAGTGCTAGAAAAAATCAAAGCTCACCTCGATGACGGCTTAATGCTACGCGCATTAGAGCTAGCTAAAGAAGAAAAAGCGGCGATCGATTATTTACAGTTCTTAACGATTAAACCAACCATGTATATCGCAAACGTCAACGATGATGGTTTTGAAGATAATCCAATGCTAGATAAAGTACGTGAGTTAGCAAAGACTGAAAATGCTGTTGTTGTTGCAGTTTGTGCCGAACTTGAGTCTGAAATTGCTGAGTTAGATGCTGAAGATGCAGCGGAGTTCATGGAGGACATGGGTATCGAAGAGCCGGGTCTAAACCGTGTAATTCGCTCGGGTTATGAACTACTTAACCTACAAACTTATTTCACTGCGGGTGTTAAAGAAGTTCGTGCTTGGACGGTTAATGTAGGTGCTACAGCCCCACAAGCAGCGGGTAAAATCCACACCGACTTTGAAAAAGGTTTCATTCGTGCAGCCGTTATCGGTTTTGACGATTACATCGACAATAATGGTGAATCAGGTGCAAAAGACGCTGGTAAGCTACGTGTTGAAGGTAAAGACTACATCGTTAAAGATGGTGATGTAATTCACTTCCGCTTTAACGTCTAAGTTTAATACATTTAAAATACCCTGAAAGCCCATGAAGCGCGAGTCTCATGGGCTTTTCTTTTATCGCTAAGATAGTCTAAATTTAATATTAAGGCGTAGCAAGGAAGTCATATGACGAGTTTATTTCATCAGCACGGTTCGTATGAGCTATCTGTTCGCAATAAAGTCTTTATCGCAACCTTACATGATAGTTGGAATAAAGAAACAGCACAGGCCTATAGCGAAGAGTTTAAGGAAGCCGTACAGCCCCTTACTTCTGATTCATGGGGCCATTTGGTTTTTCTCGATCACTGGCAACTTGCCACACCCGATGTAATACCTGTTATTGAAGAGCTCACACAGTGGTGTATTAGTAATAATTTAACTGCCGCGGCACAGGTTTATTCGCCATCTGAGATAAAGAAACATCAATTAGATGCCATGGTCATTGAACGACTCGGTGACTTTCAGCGTTGTGTTTTTGATAATGAACAGCAAGCTAGAGAGTGGTTAACAAAGTTAAGCTTTTTATGAATTGATAAGCGTATAGACAGACTAAATTAAAAGTGGCTATAAAAAGTTGGCTGGGATACAAGGATTTGAACCTTGGAATGACGGGATCAAAACCCGCTGCCTTACCGCTTGGCTATATCCCAACAAAAAAGATTGGTAGGTCTAAATGGTGGCTACGACGGGATTCGAACCTGTGACCCCATCATTATGAGTGATGTGCTCTAACCAGCTGAGCTACGTAGCCATTACAAAAGTTTAAGTAAACTTTACTTTAGACGAAAAAAAATCGCATTAAGCGATTATTTTTCATTTGATGGTGCGGGAAGAGAGACTTGAACTCTCACACCTTGCGATACTAGAACCTAAATCTAGCGCGTCTACCAATTCCGCCACTCCCGCATATCAAGTTTTTGCAATTATTTGGCTGGGATACAAGGATTTGAACCTTGGAATGACGGGATCAAAACCCGCTGCCTTACCGCTTGGCTATATCCCAACAAATAATTGGTTGATTTCACTTAAGTAAAATCAATGGTGGCTACGACGGGATTCGAACCTGTGACCCCATCATTATGAGTGATGTGCTCTAACCAGCTGAGCTACGTAGCCATCATAATGTTGTGAATTTAAAGTTTCACTTCTTTCGTCATTCATAGCTAACTTTAAAAAGTTGGCTGGGATACAAGGATTTGAACCTTGGAATGACGGGATCAAAACCCGCTGCCTTACCGCTTGGCTATATCCCAACTATAAATGGTGCGGGAAGAGAGACTTGAACTCTCACACCTTGCGATACTAGAACCTAAATCTAGCGCGTCTACCAATTCCGCCACTCCCGCATACTTTCGATTTAACTTAACATTTAAGCATTCGCTTATTTGCTTCGTTGTCCTCATCAAGTGCGGCGTATTATGCTGATGAGAGACGCAACCGTCAATAGTTTTTTATCAGTTTTTTTATTCTTTTTTATCAAGTGTTGATTTTGTCACCACCACGAGTGAATTTTAAGCCGTTTTACAAGCCCATTGCGTATTTCATAACCTGTTTTTTACCCCAAGTAGACTTCTCCGCCATTTTTAGCGCAGTATTACGTAAAAGCACCAAAGGCCCCTGTTCATTACTAAAGGTTAAATAAAAGAAATCCATCGCCGATTGCATTAGCAAATTATCACCACGTCTCGCTTTTTGATACTTCATTAAAGTTGCTTGCTGCCACCAGCATTCATTTGCATTGACAGCATCAGATATTGTTGAAGCTAATGCTGTAACATCTTTAAAGCCTAAATTAACACCTTGCCCTGCTAATGGGTTAATTGTATGAGCGGCATCCCCTAAGATACATAAGTTAGGTTTAACGTATTGCTGAGCATGGCGACGGGTCAAGCTAAATGAACCACTGTCATCAACCTCAAACTCGCCAAGACGCTGGGGAAACTCATTAACGATTTGCTCTTTTAGTTGTGTTAATGGTAATTGTGACAACTGACGAATACGCGCTGGCGAGTCGTACCAGACTAATGAGGCTTTATTACCTGTTAAGGGCAATAAAGCTCGAGGCCCCTGTGGAGTAAACTGCTGCCATGTAATATCTTGTTGCGACCGTTCTGTCGTTACATTTATCAACATAGCATGCTGGGCATAGTCCCATGCCGTTACGCCAATATTAGCGGCGTTGCGAACCATCGAGTTGGCCCCATCAGCCCCCACCAGCAAACGCGTATTAATCGTATTATCACCTAGTGTGACAAAGTAACTATCATCCTGGTGTGTCAATTGAGAAATATTGTAACCTTCAAATAAAGTAACGTTATCTAGTTGCTCTAGTTTGTGCCACAGGGCTAATTGAATAAGTCGATTCTCTACTATATGGCCTAAATACGGACGCACCATGGTTTCACTATCGAAGACTAAATTGGACCCTGACTGCTCCCAAGTTTCCAAAAAACGATAAGGGCAAGCTCTCATCGCCAACACATCGTCCCACACACCTATCTGTTGCAATAAATTTTCTGATGCAATACTAATTGCTGATACTCTCAAGTCCATTGCTTGCTCAGGCGAGAAAGACTTAGGCGCCTTGTGCTCGATAACCGCAATCGATAATCCAGTCGGAGCTAATGCACACGCAAGTGCACCACCGACCATACCACCACCAACAATAACAATATCAAATTGTTGCATCAAAGTTTTCCTTCCAATTTATTTTCGCTAATTCTAAGTCGTCTATAGCGAGATAGCTAATGATATTAGATAATGCACAATCAATAACTTGATATAGATTAATATGAGAACATCTCAACTACTACTCGGTATTCTTTTTATACTCTGTGCCGAGTTATCTTTTGTCTTGCTAAGTGCTCTCATTAAAGTTTTAAGTGATGACGTTTCATTAATCCAAATAATCTTCTTTCGCAATCTTTTTGCCTTACTCCCCTTGTTACCATGGCTAATTAAACACAAACAACAAGCCGTGACCACTAGCAAACTATCATTACACCTCATGCGTGGCATTACGGGGGTCACCGCGATGTTTATCTATTTCTATATCTTGAGTAATAGTAGCTTGATCAACGGTGCGATGGTGTTAATGCTTGCACCATTTTTCATCCCACTGATTGCCTTTTACTGGCTAAGGCAACCACAAAGTTTATATACTATTTTAGCAATTAGTATCGGCTTCTTTGGTGTGTTTATTTGTTTAAACACGACTCAAGCCCAAACAACTCCCCTCTCATTAATGCAAATGGGCTTAATACTATTTGGTGCCCTATGTGTCGCAATAAGTAAAGCATCCATTAGCAAAATGACCACGACAGAGCCAAGCCAGCGTATTGTATTTTACTTTTCGACTATCTCATTAATCGTATCAGCAATACTGCTACCTTTCGACTGGCAACCATTGAATTTAATGGCTCTAGGCTTATTAGTCATCTTAGGCGTGGGCGCTACTGCTGCTCAAATTTTAATGACTAAGGCTTTTACCCTTGCAGGGGCGACAACTATTGGCCTTTTTAGTTATAGTTCAATTTTGTTTGCAGCTTTGGTCGGTGCAATATTTTGGAATAATATCCCAGAATATGAGTGGTTTATTGGTGCAAGTATTATTATAGTATCAGGGATAATTGCTACGATTTTTGCGCCAAGAAGGAAATAGTAATATTTATTCAGCTAAACTGGTGTAAGAAAGAGCCTTTAAAAAAAGAGTATGACGATTATGGTTCAACAATGTAATACAATAAAAAACTATAGCAAAGTGGTGATTGCAGCATCAATTACTGTGCTAAGTAGCTTTTCCAGCCACGCATTTAACGTGCCCCAGCAATGCATCGTTGCTCCTGAGCGAACAACGCCTTGCCCAAACTTAACTTATACCAGTCTCAACGTTGGCAGTACGAATCGAATTATTTGCTTGTGTAAAACTGATAAAGCGCAGATATTAACGTTACTAAATAATAGTTCAATTGCGACCCAACGAATTCAAATCAGAAAATTACAAGATCAACACGATCTAAGTAGCCAACAGTTGAAACTACTATTTGAAAACATTAATAAATAAGCGTTATTGATCACAAAAATAATATTTAACAAAAGTCATTCCCCCGTTACACTAACTATACCGATTGATAATAGACACGTTATTATCTAATTTAGACACAATATGGACGAGCAAGTCTTGGTTGTGCCTAGCATTAATATATAGAAGAGTTTTTATGAAGAAAGTACTTAGTAGCTTAATGCTTTGTGCCGCATTTGGCGCCTCAGCACATCAAGACACAGAGCAACCCAAAAACATTATTATGATTGTTGGTGACGGTATGGGCCCAGCATATACCGCCGCTTATCGCTATTTTAAAGATAACCCTGACACACAAGCCGTAGAGCAAACCGTATTTGACCGAATATTAGTGGGTCGCTCAACGACTTATCCAGCTAAAGTCAGTGGTATCGTAACTGACAGTGCCGCTTCTGGTACGGCATTAGCTACAGGGTACAAATCATATAATGGTGCCATTGGCGTAGATGTTAATGAGACCCCAGTGAAAAGTGTAATGCACTACGCAAAGACGTTAGGTAAATCAACAGGCCTTGTCGTTACTTCTCAGATCAACCATGCTACACCTGCAAGTTATGTTGCCCATGCTAAAAGTCGTCGCATGTATAATGAGATAGCCGATCAATATTTTGATATTAAGATAGACGGTAAACATGCCGTTGATGTCATGCTTGGTGGTGGTTGGCAGTACTTTATTCGTGACGATCGTGATTTAACTAAAGAATTTCAACAAGCTGGCTATCAATATATCGATAGTTACAGCGACCTAAACACTATCAACAATAACCAAGTACTTGGCTTATTCGCAGATAAAGGTTTACCGTGGGCGTTAGATGACACCAACCGTCATCGCTTAAAAGCGATGACGGTAGCTGCCATTGACCGGTTAGACAATAATGACAACGGTTTCTTTATGCTCATCGAAGGTTCTCAAATTGATTGGGGGGGCCACGCCAATGATGTTGCCGCGGCAATGACAGAGATGGACGACCTCGCGGTCACAGTCGAATGGCTTGAAGGCTATGTTGCAAACAACCCAGATACACTAGTTGTAATGACTGCAGACCACTCTACTGGTGGCTTTACCATTGGTGCAAACGGTGAATACGCATGGCGACCACAGTTAATTCATTCGATGAAGGCATCTCCTGAAGCCATTTCAAAAGCACAGGCTAAGCTAGAAAAACTCGACACCCAGGCAATAAACGCACAACTTGGTTTTGAGTTAACCAAGCAAGAGATCGTTTTACTCTTACCAGCACATAAAACGACTCGAGACGGCAGTGATAGAAAAGCTAAACGCGCACTGGCAACCGCATTAAAAACGATTATTAGCGCGAGAACAAATACAGGCTGGACGACGAGTGGCCATACTGGCGTTGATGTGCCAGTGTTTGCTTTTGGTCGCCAACAATCACTATTCGCAGGTCAAATCGATAATACAGATATAGCGAAAAAGATCTTTACCCTACTTGGTAAAAAATAACCTTCTCACCAAGCCATAGTGCAATAACTCAAGCTTTTAACGTTTGGGGTTATTGCGCTATACTCCACCTTTTCAGCCCATAGCACGAGACACTCATGAGCACACTCTCAAACCCTAGCCAAGTATTGGTACGTAACATTGAACTATTTGAACAACAACGCGTACTCGTTGCAGGGTTTAGTGATGACAACTTTATCAATGAGTTATATGAAGCCGGCGCAAGTCAAGTAACAGCATTTGGTTTGGATTACCATAATCATAAACATGTCACTAAAACATTGAAGCATGATAATGCCAAAATCCAGTTTGGTGCCTATTTCGAAAACCCACAACAGCACAAATGGCAACAGCTTATTTTATATTGGCCGAAAGCCAAACAGCGTGCTTTATACTTACTGGCGAATTTATTGCCTCACTTAGAGACAAACGCAGAGATCTATTTTGTCGGTGATAACAAGAGCGGTGTTAAGTCTGCAGCAAAACTGATTAGCGATTTTTGCGATAAGCCTGTTAAGGTTGACTCTGCAAGACATTGTGCATTATTTCGCACCGAATATACTAAAGCGGCGCCAAACTTTGATAAAAACCAGTGGCTTAAAACCTATCAAATTCAAGCAGCGGACTTAACTGTCAACGTCACCTCTTTACCAGGAGTCTTTAGCCACGGTGAGCTGGATCTGGGTACTGAGTTACTTTTAGAAAACTTGGGCCACCTAAAAATGAAACGCACCTTGGATTTCGGTTGCGGTTGTGGCGTAATCGGCACCTATATAGGATTAAAGCGCCCAGGAATTCCATTAGAACTAGTTGATATTGATGCATTAGCATTAGAGTCCACGCGCTTAACTCTTGCAGCAAATGGAGTTGAAGGAAAAGTCTACCCTAGTGATGGTCTAAGCGATATAAAAGGTAAGATTGCTACTATTGTTTCTAATCCTCCTTTTCACACAGGAATTAAAACCGATTACAAAGTTCCTGAACAATTCATGTCCACTGCGCCACAACACTTAATGGATGGAGGCCAACTTCGAATTGTTGCCAATAGTTTTTTACGCTATGAGCCAATTTTAAAGCAGTATTTTGCGACAACAGAATCAATTATTGAAAATAGCAAATTTAAAATACTATCGGCAAAAACTTAACGAAACACCTTCAATACCACACCATACTTTCAATGCCTTGGTTCGCTCCCTTTGGGGAACGAACCAAATGATTAAATAAACCAACCCTTTCTACCTCAATTATTCCTTGATCGATAAATAGCTGACAGGGACACAATGACAGCTCATTATCATCAACAATGAAGACTGCAAATTGTTGATAATGATCTGCAATGATTACGGCCTCTTCAAGGTCCATACATACACAAAAGCTATGCTCTAAATAGTCAAACTGATGATCACTGACTAAAACGGGTAAGAATTCAAGTCCCCTTTTGTCTAAATCGTGTTCGAGCTCTCGGTTTAAACAAAAATTGCGCCATTTTAAATAAAGGTGTCCTAGGGGATTAAAAGCCGTAATCACAACAAACTTTCTCTTTAAATTCATAGGACTAGGAAATTGAAAAATACTATTTTTATAACTTTGCCATAACTTATTATAATTTCTCGTTAGAATCATCACTATACCAATATTGTTTAATCCCAATAAACCGTTTACAATCACGCTCTTTACGACTCCAATGAAAATAATTCGCAATAAGAATGTAATAATTTAACAAGCGCTGGTTACTCAAACTACCTGTTATTACAAGCGAATCAATTCAATAATGAAATGAACGGTTTGAACCTTTATTGGTCAAATAGTAATAAAATACACTATAGAACCCATTTCTTTTGATTTCGACAGCATTTAGCCGTAAAAGACATTGATTAGATTTTTCTCTGACGAGAAATTATTACTGGCACTATAATTAAATCAAGTGAAGATTAGTTTAACATAACCACCAAATTATCTTACACTTATAACACTACGTTAACTTACTAGGTAAAAAGCATGCAAAGCCCTCATATTCTTATTGTCGAAGATGAACTAGTGACAAGAAATACACTACGCTCAATTTTTGAAGCGGAGGGATATATTGTTCATGAGGCTAATGATGGTGACGAAATGAATCGTCTATTAAATCAAGAGCCAATTTCTTTAATTATTATGGACATCAATTTGCCAGGTAAGAATGGATTACTCCTAGCTCGTGAAGTACGTGAAAAAGATGACATCGCACTTATCTTTTTAACAGGTCGTGATAATGAAGTTGACAAAATCCTTGGTTTAGAAATTGGGGCAGATGATTACATTACTAAGCCTTTTAACCCTCGAGAACTTACTATTCGTGCGAGAAACTTATTAGGCCGTATTAAGGGTAGCTCTGAAGAAAAGCCAGTAAGCACTATTGAGCGCTATAAATTTAATGGTTGGATTCTAGAAGTTAACTCTCGCTCACTAATTAGCCCTACAGAAGATCAGTTTAAGCTTCCACGTAGTGAATTTAGAGCGATGGTAGAGTTTTTGGAAAACCCTGGAAAAATATTAACGCGTAGTGAGTTGTTAATGAAAATGACTGGAAGAGAGTTAAAGCCACATGATAGAACGGTTGATGTGACCATCCGTCGTATTCGTAAGCACTTTGAATCTCATCCTGCGAGCAGTGAGATTATTACAACTATTCATGGTGAAGGTTACCGTTTTTGTGGTGATACTGAAAGCGAATAACCAATACTAAAATTACTTATAGCAAAACAAAAAAGCCTTACATCATGATGTAAGGCTTTTTTGTTACTAATGCTAATTATATTTGATATAGCATTTACCCGTAGTGATAACGATTAAGCTTGCAAGAACCTTTTTAGTGCATCAATATCACTCTGATAGTATTGCTCTATGAGTTCTATCGCTTGTGGGTAGGTAGTATTCCACGATTCGGCTTCACTATGCTGTATGATCTGTGCCCAATTAGCCAGACGGTGAAGACCAATCGCACCAGCAGCACCTTTCATCTTATGCCCTTGGGCAGCGACTTCTTTATGATCTGCTGCAGATTGAAACGCTAAAAGCTCTGCTACATATTGAGGGTATTGCTGCTCAAACACATTAACACTGATAAGTAGAACATCATTACCAATAGCTTGGGTGTATTGAGTTAAAATATCCAAATCGAGTATCTGGTCTGACTCTAAACTGTTTTCTTGTTGCATCTTTAAAAACCTATTTCTTACTTAAGCATACTCTAACAATTTGACTAAACTAAAGCCACAAAACACTGAAAAGTGATGGGCTAACGTCGAGTAATATCTAATAACAGTGAAGTGAACGAACAAAATAGCTGATAGCCGTTGCCAACTTTTAACCCGCCCAGCCTAAACTCACTACTATCTGACTTAGCTAGAGTCACTGTATATTGCCGCTTACGCCCAGCAAAACCACTCCATTGAGGCTCATTAATCAGGCAAGCTTGTTGCGAAAACAGCTTAAAATTACTATTAAAGAATAAGTTGTTAAAGCTTAACGGTGCAGTATTTGCACTTGCAGGAGTCTTCTTCCACTGAGGATAAGTAACTCGCATTTGACCATTAGAAAACTCAGCAATATCGCCTGTTGTTAAATAACTATAGTTAATTTGACGTAATTCATCATCGGTACTGTGCTGTTGTGAGTCTTTTGTTTTATTTAAAACAACGACGCCTTGAGAGCCAATCACTTTAACTTTTACAGTGTCAGACTCAGGGTTAGCAAGCATAACGGCCGTGTTTTGATCGATCCCCAAACCGAACTGCTGTTCCATATCATAGACCACTCTAGCCAATCGCGCGATATTACCACGCTCTGACATATCAGTATCAAGCACGGCAAAGTCAAATAAACCAACACCACCAGGGTAATACGTGGTTAAGTTATGCTGAGATTGGCAACTTTCAAAGCGATTGCACTTTGTTGACGCTTCTAGGACATTAATACTCCCTAAATTCATCGCCTGCTCACTATTACCAGAAAGAATCACTGGAGATGTATGTGCTTGTGATACTAAAGCTCGCCCAACGGCACCAATCGCAGCAACAAATAATTTATTCATTTCAACACGACGTTTAATTAAACTTAAGTAGAGGCTTGGCTTGTTATCGCCGCTAATTAAACTCGCCCGTAGTTTTAATGGGCTATCACCAACAAACACAATAGCATCAGCAGCATTGATTGCATTAGACATTAAAAACGGCTGTTTACAAAATCGTTGCTGAATTAATAAAAGATCTTCATACACTTTTGCACGATCAAAACTGTTCAAAATACGGCCACGGTAATTTTCAAGCCACATACAGCGTTCTTTATCTGCTTTTAATTGAGTCAGCGCAGCATCAATCGGTAGCCATTTAGCATCGGCCCCAAGTTGATTAAATAGACTGGTATATGCATCAACATCATAGAAACTGTCTCTATTTCCTGCAGTGACAATTAAGATTGAAGGCTTACTTTGATTATTTTTTAGCCTTGCTTGCTCTACAATTTGTTGAAAAAGGCTATTCGAGAAAGGGGATATTTTATCGTTAACGATAGTTTGCTCTTCAATACGCTGACTAAAACTGTCTAATTGAGGCAACTCTAGAAAGTCTAAAATCATCAATCGCTCATCTTCAGATAAGCTTAACAGTAATGAGTGGCCACTCAGCTGCCTTTGGTTATGCTTTACGGTCGTCGATTTCCAAACGGCTAGTAGTTGCGGATACGATAGAACTTTCGTACCAAATTTTTTGGCTAGCTCTTGTAAGATGATAGCCATATCATAGCGAATAGTTTGACGCCCTGATTGCCAATGCTCAGTCGCAGTAGCTTTATTGACCTGCTTTATTGAGAATTTATATTTTATCGAATCACGACTTAAAGCCTGAGAAAAGCTCGTTACACTTGAAGGTGAGCAATGCGTTAATTCAGTGCTACGACAAAACTCCAACTGGCTACCTACTAGCATCAACTGATAGTCAGTCTCTTCTGCCAGCGCTTCTTTATCATTAATAAAGCAAAAAGCGATAATAAAGAATAACGATACGATTTTAGGCTGTATATCCATCTACACTTAATCCTTAATACGATTAGATATATAATTTAGCATTTATCAATTCATTAATACATTAAGATATTGGATAAAGTGTTATAAATCTATAGCCTAAATTATTATTTTTCGTTAGCATCAGTGATTAATAGTCCTGTGTGTTATTCACATGCTATAATCCGCGGCTTCCTAATATCTTTACCTGTTGTGTTTCTTGCCTAAACTCATGGTTCAATGAAGTCAACGATATTAGACATAGCTCAATCAAATGAGTAAAAAACTTACCGCCATAGCAGTACAATCGCTAGAGAATATCGCAACGCGGAACGTTTATTATTGATATTGGTCATGTACTTATTAAATATTACTTATATTCGATTGAAAAACAAAATCACTTTATAATTTATATGTTGGAGTCGTATTAATGCCCCACCAGATGCCAGATATTGCCAGCACCGCAAATGCTCAAACCGAAGGCAACATAGATTGGGTTGGCATGAGCCATATTGAAATGCCCTTAATGCTTGAGACTCAAGATGAAGCGCCGCAACGTGTTTCAGCTAAGGTTGAGACCTTTGTTAACATCATCGTACCTCAAGCAAAAGGCATTCATATGTCTCGCCTTTTCTTACGTCTTGACGAACTTTCTACTGAAAGCTCCTTAAGCCCTTCAACGCTTGAGCAAATGTTATCAGACTTTATTCAGTCTCATGATGACATTAGCGATCAAGCACAGGTGAGCTTTACTTTCGATTATCATTTACGTCGCGCTTCGTTACTAAGTAAAAAGAAGGGCTGGAAAGCTTACCCAGCGACAATTAAAGCGACCATTGATAATAATAGGGTTGAGACTGAGTTAGTCGTTGAAGTGCCTTACTCTTCAACTTGTCCGTGTTCAGCAGCTTTATCGAGACAATTAATACAAAAAGCCTTTAGCGAACGATTCGAAAACTCAGCGCTTGATAAACAACAAGTAATTGAGTGGCTAGGCACTACCGAAGGCATTGTAG
Source organism: Psychrobium sp. 1_MG-2023 (assembly GCF_030689115.1). Lineage (NCBI taxonomy): Bacteria > Pseudomonadati > Pseudomonadota > Gammaproteobacteria > Alteromonadales > Shewanellaceae > Psychrobium > Psychrobium sp. 1_MG-2023. The sequence continues at coordinate 96,238 of NZ_JAUYVJ010000010.1, forward strand.
CAACCCCACATAGCCAACGAAGTGTAGCGCAAGTGAAAGTGAAACTACCGCAAGATCTAGCGGAGTTTCCTTTACGCCAATTAATTGATTTGATAGAGCACGTCATGCAGACACCTGTCCAGGCTGCTGTAAAAAGAGAGGATGAGCAGGAATTTGCCCGCCTTAATGCAGCTAACCTGATGTTTTGTGAGGATGCTGTTCGCCGAGCGAAACATGGTTTAAATCAAAATGATTTTACTGACTTTTGGGTTCGTATTAATCACTATGAATCCCTTCATGCTCATGATGCTGTAGCAGTTGCCGTTAAGGGTGTTAAACAGGGCTATACTGCTTAGCGTATAACCGAACCCGCTATTTAACGTTAATAAAGCCAGAGTTACGCTCTGGCTTTTTTACACCCACAACCAAATTTTTATTCACTTATTTGAATTAAATATTTAAACAACAGTATTAACAACTCATAATTTATACCCACCAAAACCATACTAAAGTTTAACATTTACTCTACATTACGCCAACGTAAGCTTTTATATGTAATTTAATTACAAAAATCAATGATGCGTAACTATGCTTTACGCCAACGTAAAGCCCTACCAAATAATAACAATTATCATTAACACATAAACAATAAGGCAATTAAAAACAATGAGTTAACCATAAACCTTATTCCACCAAGGTATTAGACTATTGGTATATTGACTTTGGTAATATTTCACGATAATTTTAGCCATCATTTGTAAATAAATTAGCTATTGCGTCGTAGTATTTAACACTACCTTTTTGCATAGCATTTGCATAAACAAGTTATTGAGGGTAGTAAATATGGCACTCACGAGTCCTTCTTTTGAAAAAGACAACTGTGGTTTTGGTCTCATCGCTCAAATGGACGGTAACCCAAGTCACAAAATTATTCGTACAGCAATCGAAGCCTTAGATCGTATGCAACACCGTGGCGGTATCTCTGCTGATGGTATTACGGGTGACGGTTGTGGTTTATTAATGCAGGCACCTGAAGCACTATTTCAAGCGGTTGCAAAAGAAAATAATTGGTCGCTAAGCAAAAAATATGCTGTTGGTATGTGTTTCTTAAATACCGATCCATTATTAGCACAGCAAAGCCGTAAAGTTTTAACTGAAGAGCTAGAAAAAGAAACAATGGCTGTGGTTGGCTGGCGTGAAGTACCAATTAATAAGGATATCTTAGGCCCAATCGCATTAGATGAGCTACCGGTGATCGAGCAAGTATTTGTTAACGCCCCTGCAGGTTGGATCAGCCGTGATATCGAACGCCGCTTATACATGGCGCGTCGTCGTGCAGAAAAGCGTTTAACAGAAGATAAAGACTTCTATATCGCGAGCCTGTCGTCAATGGTAACTATCTATAAAGGTTTGGTTAAGCCCGTTGATTTACCTTCATTCTACTTAGACTTAGCCGATTTACGCACGCAAAGCTCTATTTGTTTATTCCATCAACGCTTCTCAACCAATACCTCACCTAAATGGCCGCTTGCACAGCCGTTTAGATTCTTAGCGCATAACGGTGAAATAAATACCATTGCTGGTAACCGCCAGTGGGCAAAAGCGCGCTCATATAAATTCAAAACGCCTTTATTACCTGATTTACAAGATGCGGCACCATTTGTTAGCGAAAGCGGTTCAGATTCTTCTTCATTAGATAATATGCTTGAGTTATTACTAATGGGTGGCATGGACTTATATCGCTCAATGCGAATGCTTATTCCACCAGCATGGCAATCGAACCCAACCATGGATGACGAGTTGCGTGCATTCTATGATTTTAACTCAATGCATATGGAACCGTGGGACGGCCCAGCTGGTGTCGTAATGACAAACGGCCGTCACGCGGCTTGTGCCGTCGATCGTAACGGCTTACGTCCAGCACGATATGTTGTTACTAAAGATCGTATCTTAACCTTAGCTTCCGAAGTAGGCATCTGGGATTACCAGCCAGATGAAGTTGCAGAGAAAGGACGTGTTGGTCCTGGTGAGTTACTAGTTGTTGATACCTACACAGGAAAGCTAACACCGACATTTGATATCGATAACGATCTTAAGAGCCGTCACCCATATAGTAAGTGGTTAGCTAATAACTCTAAACGTTTAGTCCCGTTTAGTGAACGTAATGAGTCAACTTCAGGTCACCGAAGCCTGGATGATGATAAGCTAGCGGTCTACCAAAAGCAGTTTAATTACAGCAAAGAAGAAATTCATGATGTACTAAATGTTATGGGTCGTAATGGACAAGAAGTAACGGCTTCAATGGGTGATGACGCTCCAATGGCGGTGTTATCTCGTAAGCAACGCTCTGTGTTCGATTACTTCCGCCAGAAGTTTGCTCAGGTCACGAACCCTGCAATCGATCCTTTACGTGAAGCACATACCATGTCATTAGCGACTTGTATTGGTAGTGAACAAAACTTATTCAAAGAAACGTTGGGGCACGCCCATCGGGTCTTATTCAAATCGCCAGTACTAGTATATAGTGATTTAGAACAGTTACGTAATCTTGAGGAAACACATTACTCAACCACTCAACTATCGATGAATTATGATCCAGCGATTGGTTTAGAGCAGGCGATTAATGAGTTGTGTGATAAAGCACAACAAGCTTCAGCGCAAGGCGCTGTTATTATTATCTTATCAGATCGTGATATCTCTAAAGACACTTTACCAATTCCAGCAGCAATGGCCGCTGGTGCTGTACAGCAACGCCTTGTTAATAACAACTTGCGTTGTGATACCAACATTATCGTTGAAACAGCAGCTGCTCGCGATCCTCATCACTTTGCAGTATTACTAGGTTTTGGTGTGACAGCAATTTACCCATATCTTGCTTACGAAACGTTACTTGAACAGATTGAGCTGGGCAAACTTACCGAAACACCAAAACAAGCCGTCATTAATTATCAGAAAGCCATCGATAAAGGCTTAATGAAAATCATGTCGAAGATGGGGATTTCAACGGTTGCCAGCTATCGTTGTGCTCAGTTATTTGAAGCCGTTGGTTTAGCTGATTCAGTTGTGGAACTGTGCTTTACAGGCGTAACCAATCGTATTAAAGGTGCTGATTTCGAAGACTTCGCCTACGATCAGCAAGTACTAAACAACCGTGCTTATCGCAAACGTGAGCAGGTAGAACACGGCGGCTTACTAAAATTTGACTATCGTGGTGAGTACCACTGTTTCAACCCTGACGTTGTACAGTTACTACAAACTGCCGTTAAAAGCGGTAAGTATTCCGATTACCAAGCATTTGCTAAAGCCGTTAATGAGCGCCCTGTCGCAACAATACGTGATTTATTAGCGTTAAGAACAGACCAGCAAGCAATTGATATCAGTGAAGTTGAATCAGCTGACAAATTATTTCCTCGCTTTGACAGCGCAGCAATGTCGATTGGTGCATTAAGCCCTGAAGCACATACCGCATTAGCTGTAGCGATGAATCGTTTAGGCGGTCAATCAAACTCTGGTGAGGGTGGTGAAGATCCTTCCCGCTTTAATAGTGAGCGCAATTCAAAAATCAAGCAGATCGCTTCAGGTCGTTTTGGTGTAACAGCACATTACTTAATGAATGCCGAAGTACTACAAATTAAAGTAGCACAAGGTGCAAAACCAGGTGAAGGTGGACAATTACCAGGTGACAAAGTATCAGCTGAGATTGCTGGCTTACGTTACTCGACGCCAGGTGTGACACTGATTTCTCCACCACCGCATCATGATATTTACTCTATTGAAGATTTAGCGCAGCTAATTTTCGATTTAAAACAGATTAACCCTAAAGCACTCATCTCGGTGAAATTAGTATCTGAACCGGGTATCGGTACAATCGCAACAGGTGTTGCTAAGGCATACGCTGATTTAATTACCGTATCAGGTTATGACGGCGGTACAGGTGCCAGCCCGTTAACCTCAGTTAAATATGCCGGTAGCCCATGGGAGCTAGGCTTAGCCGAAGTACAGCAAGCTTTAGTTGAGAATGGTTTACGTCATAAAGTGCGTTTACAAGTCGATGGCGGTTTAAAAACCGGGCTTGATGTTATCAAAGGAGCAATTTTAGGTGCTGAAAGCTTTGGCTTTGGTACTGCACCAATGGTTGCTTTAGGATGTAAATACCTACGTATCTGTCATCTAAATAACTGTGCTACAGGTGTTGCAACTCAAAACGAAGAGTTACGCGATAAACACTTTAAAGGCTTACCAGAAATGGTTAGCAATTACTTCGAAGCACTTGCACAAGACATTCGAGAGATCCTCGCTGGCTTAGGCATTGAAAAGCTTACAGACTTAATTGGTCGTACTGATTTATTAGAAGTGATTGAAGGACAAACACCACGCCAGAGTAAACTTGATTTATCAGATATCTTATACCAACCACAAACAAAAGAAGGTTGTGGTGTGTCATGGTCTGAAAGTAACCCTGCTTATGATGAAGGCTTAATGAACAAGCAGTTATCACAATTAACTGAACAAGCAATCAAGCAAAAGGCGGGCGGTGAATTTAACTTACCGATTCGTAATACCGATCGCTCGGTTGGTGCGAGTATCAGTGGTGAAATTGCTCGCCACCATGGCAACCAAGGGATGAGTGAAGCGCCAATTCAAATAAACTTTACTGGAACTGCAGGGCAAAGTTTTGGCGTATGGAACGCAGGTGGATTAAACATGACCATTGTTGGTGATGCTAATGATTATGTCGGTAAAGGCATGACTGGCGGCCAATTAATTGTGCATCCTCCACACGGTGTTGCTTATAAATCACATGAAGCAAGTATTGTGGGTAATACCTGTTTATACGGTGCAACAGGCGGTAAATTATTTGCTGCTGGTCAAGCAGGTGAACGTTTCGGTGTTCGTAATTCAGGTGCAATTACCGTTGTTGAAGGCATGGGTGATAATGGTTGTGAATACATGACTGGCGGTGTTGTTGTATCACTAGGTGATACGGGTGTGAACTTCGCAGCGGGTATGACAGGCGGTTTTGCTTACCTACTCGATGAGCACGAAAACATCAATGAACGAATGAATCACGAATGTGCTGAAGCGCTACCTTTAGAATACCCAGCGTATCAAGCACACCTAAAATCATTAATCGAAGAGCACTTTGCTGCAACAGGCAGTGAGCGCGCTCGTAATATTTTAGATAATTTTGAGGAGTGGTTACCTAAGTTCTTATTAGTGAAACCAACAGCAGCCGATTTAACCACCATGTTGCCAAATGCAACTAAAGTGCTAAAACTAGCAGTAAACGCGGGGTAATAAACCATGTCACAAGCAAAGAAAATTATATCGAACGTGGTGCCAGATGATTTCCAATTTATCAATGTTGGTCGTCACGATCCGCAGAAGAAACCAATTGAACAACGTAAAGAACAGTTTATTGAGATTTATAACCTATTCGAACAGCCTCAAGTTGAAGAACAAGCAGACCGCTGTTTAGATTGTGGTAACCCATATTGTCAATGGAAGTGTCCATTACATAACTATATCCCAGATTGGTTAGAACTTGCTAAGCAAGGGCGTATTATGGAAGCTGCTGACTTATGTCACCAAACTAATACGCTACCTGAAGTATGTGGCCGTGTCTGTCCGCAAGATCGTTTATGTGAAGGTTCATGTACGCTTAATGATGAGTTTGGTGCAGTAACTATTGGTAATGTAGAAAAGTACATTACTGATAAAGCATTAGAGCAAGGCTGGCGTCCAGATTTATCAGCTGTTGTTAAAACAGAAAAGAAAGTGGCAGTGATCGGTGCTGGTCCTGCAGGTCTGGGTTGTGCAGACATTCTGATACGTAATGGTGTGACTCCAGTTGTATTTGATCGTAACCCTGAAATCGGCGGTTTATTAACCTTTGGTATTCCATCGTTTAAGTTAGAAAAATCAGTAATGGCTCAGCGACGTGAATATTTCGAGTCACTAGGTGTTGAATTTCAGTTAAACACCACTGTTGGTAAAGATATCGATTTCAACGAGCTTTTAGAGCAATACGATGCAGTATTCTTAGGCATGGGAACATATACTTATATCCGTGGTGGTTTTAAAAACGAAAGCGCTGACGGTGTTTTAGATGCCCTGCCGTATCTGATCGGTAATACAAATAATTTACTTGGCCATTCTGATGCAGCAAACCCATTCGTTAGTCTTGAAGGTAAACGGGTTGCGGTGCTAGGTGGTGGTGATACTGCGATGGACTGTGTCCGTACAGCTATTCGCCAAGGTGCAACAGAAGTACGTTGTGTATATCGTCGTGATGAAGCCAATATGCCAGGTTCAAAACGTGAAGTACAAAACGCGAAAGAAGAAGGTGTCGAGTTTGTTTATAATCGCCAGCCGTTAGATATCGTTGCTCAAGATGGTAAGGTCACTGGAGTAAAACTCATTGAAACATGTATGGGTCAACCTGATGAAAACGGACGTCAACGTGCTGAAACTGTAGAAGGCTCTGAGTACGTACTTGATGTTGACGTGGTAATCATGGCCTTTGGTTTCAAACCAAATCCACAGCCTTGGTTTAAAGATTTCGGCATTGAGACCGACCAATGGGATCGCGTCATTGCTAATAGTAGTGATGTTCCATTCCAAACGACCAACGAGAAGATTTTCGCCGGTGGTGATATGGTACGTGGCTCAGACCTTGTTGTAACGGCCATTGCAGAAGGTCGTGACGCAGCTGAAGGTATTTTACAGTACCTCGATTTATAATCACTATATCGTTTAAAAGGCTCCTTCGGGAGCCTTTTTTGTTTGCACACGAGTAAGGATAAGTTAAGATCGTTGATAATAAATCATTTAAGCATATAAGAGTACACCCATGAAAGTTGGCATTATTGGCGCAATGGAACCTGAAGTTGCAGTATTACGTGAACAAATTGAAAATTTAACCACTGAAAAGTACGCTGGTATTGAGTTTTATACAGGCACTATTGCCGGTATTGAGGTTGTTGTGTCGCTCTCAGGGATCGGTAAGGTCGCCGCGAGTGTGTCAGCAACACTGCTTATCGAGAAGTATGCTCCTGATTGTGTCATTAACACAGGCTCAGCAGGAGGTTTTGATCCAAAACTAAATGTTGGTGATGTTGTGATTGGAAGCGAAGTTCGCCACCATGATGCCGACTTAACAGTGTTTGGTTATGAAATTGGCCAGCTTCCTAAAATGCCTGCGGCATTTACTCCACACCCTGAATTAGCACGCGCTGCACGAGAGGCAACAGCAATTTCACAAAATGATGTACAGATCGTTGAAGGCCTTATTGCGACTGGTGATACCTTTATGGCAGATCCTGTGCGAGTAGAGCAAGTTCGCGCAAACTTCCCGACAATGCAAGCATGTGAAATGGAAGCTGCGGCCATCGCGCAAACCTGTCACCTGTTTGAAGTCCCTTTTGTAGTGGTTCGTTCATTATCAGATATTGCAGGCAAACAAAGTGAAGTCAGTTTTGATGAATACCTAGTCACCGCAGGTAAGCACTCTGCTGATATGGTGGTTGCAATGCTACCACTATGCCAAAAAGCTAACTTAAACTAGTCACTACTCACAGATGAATATCACCCCTGAGCAATTGCAATTAACCGACCTTAGCATTCGTTTAATCATTTTACTCGGGGTGATGTTGTTAGAGCGCTTTATTACATTAAGCGCATCGGTTCACCCTGCAACATTGTTTCGTTACATCGCTGAGAACCTAGCGGCTAAAGTCAATCGACGCAATCCCGTGCATCAGAAGCTTTCAGGCGGTATCTCCACACTATTATTAGTTTCAATTAACCTCTCTATCGCTGGTAGTATTTTATACTTTGCCCGCTACCCTTGGTTCTTTGAAGCACTATTTTTGTTTCTGATACTATCAAGTCGCCCTTTACTATCTGCAGCTAAAAAAATCGAGCAAAGCTTAGACCAGCAACATAAAGTATTAGCAAGAGAACAGTTAACGACGCTATGCATTAGAGATTGTAATAACCTGTCGACCATGGGGATAGTGAAAGCGTCAATTGAAGGGTTAAGCCAACGATTAGTCCAAAGTTACTTTAGCCTGATCCTTATTTATGCGGTTGTTGGTATATACCCAACATTAATTTGTGCGACTATCGGTGCATTAGCACGTTACTGGAACCCAAAAAAAACGCTCTATCGTCATTTCGGTAAGGTCAGCACAGCGTTAGCAACGATCATTCACTTGCCCGCGCTACTTTTGACCTCACTTCATTTAGCGCTGCTTTACGGCTTTTCAAACCTTAAGCAAGGCTTGAGCCAAGCAAAACTATGGCACCGTTATGGTAACGGCTTATTGTTAGCCACCTTAGCCTTTGCGCTAAAACGACAACTCGGTGGCGCTGTGTGTTATGACAAAATAAAAATAAAGCGCGACAAACTAGGTAATAATACTCCGCCACAACTAGCAGATATCAATCATGCGATACGCGCTTGCAAACAGCTAAGAAACAGTTATCTTAGCCTGCTTTTCTTTGCTTTATTAGCAAACCTCACCCTAAGCCATATTTAATCATTTTCATACCTTACTGCTTAATAGGAGTATCTTTTGCCAGATTTTATCTTTGACGGGCCACAGCATGGGCCGATTTTTTTATTTGCTCATGGTGCTGGCGCAGATGCCGAGTCTGCATTTATGGCAGAAATTGCCAAAGGACTTGCCGAAAGTGGCATACGTGTCGCGCGATTTAACTTTCCATATATGCAACAGCGATTAGTCGATGGTAAAAAACGTCCTCCTAATCGTGCTCCGGCACTGGTTGACTTTTATGGTTCATTAATCAAAGACTTCAACCAACCTGTTTTTATCGGCGGAAAATCAATGGGCGGACGCATTGCCAGTATGGTTGCAGCCCAGCAAGACGCAGAGCTCAACCATTTTATACAAGGCGTTGTTTGTTTGGGTTACCCCTTCCACCCCATTGGTAAGCCTGAAAAATTGAGAATAGAACACCTAGAAGACATAAAGGCTCCATTGATGATTGCCCAAGGGACGAGAGATAAATTAGGCACCCAAGAAGAAGTTGCTTCTTATGCGCTTAACAAAGAAGTCAATTGGTTATGGTTAGAGGACGGAGACCATGACTTTAAGCCACGGGTTAAAAGTGGTTTTAAGCAACAGAGCCACTTAAATACTGTTATTAATAAGATTGTCAGCTTCATTAAACCAGCTTCTAACACTTAATATAGTTTTAAAAATTTAGAGCATAAAAAAAGCCAGCTGTTAAGCTGGCTTTTTAATCGCTTTAGTCAATATGACTAGCATTTCAAATTAGAAATCGTATTTGAAACCAGCGAAGACTGTACGGCCTTGGATGCTGTATAGGCTTGATGAGTACTGAGACTCAGCTACATCTCTAAAGCGTGGGTCTTCGTTTGTTAGGTTACGTGCACCAACAGTTAGACGAAGGTTATCTTGTGCTTGCCAAGTGTAGTTAATATCAAGGTCAGTATATGAAGCAATTTTAGTGTGCTGGCCACTAACTGCTGAATCATTTTCTGAAGCAATGTACTTAGTACCGTTTTCATTTAACTCAAAACGATTTAACTGAGTTGGGATGTACTTAGCTGTAAGAGTAATAGAGTGATCTTCATAGATATACGCTAAACCTAAGTTCATACGGTATTGTGGTAAACCACGTAAACCGGCTTGATCTAATAACACTTCACGTGTCTCACCGTCAGCATTCGAAGTTTCTTCTAAAGTTGAGTAGTCAAGAGTGTAGCTGATTGCTAGGTTTTGACGGAACTCACCAAATGAAGTTTCTTGTACAGCACGTAAATCAAAATCGATGAATTGAGCGCGCATTTCACCTTCGTTGATGTAAGTTGCTTGTAACTCTTCAGGAAGGTTACCGATCATAGTGATGCTAGTATTTGGCTTAAGCGTAATACCGTCTTGGTGCTTAGACCAAATGTTTGCAGCACTTTCGTAAGAAATCATATCTGAGATTTCAATGCGTTGGTAATCAAGTGTAAATGATACACCGTCAACGATTTCACCGATAATACCAAAGGCAAACTGATCTGATTTTTCTGCGTCTAGATCTTCGTTACCAACAGTTTTAGTTAGGTATTGACCCCAACCTACACCAGGAACAAATAACCATGGGAAACCTTCAGATTGTGAATAAAGGTTTGCAAAAGTAGGAGCACGGAAACCTTCACCAATGCTTGCACGTAATTTCCACTCATCGTTGATGTTATAAGTAGCGCCTAACTGTGGAGAGATGTTATCACCGAAATCGCTGAAATCATCGTAACGTGCAGCAAGTGTTACTTCTAAATCGTCAGAAAGTGGGAATAAGAATTCAGCAGCTAGTGATGTAACTTCACGCTCACCTTTAGCAGAACCACCAGCAGAACCGATTACAGCAGATGCATTACTTAAGTCATCAGCTTGTGAAACGTAAGTTGTCTCAGTACGCTCAGCGTAGAAGTAAGCACCAACATCGTTACCACCGATAGTGAATAATGAATCGATACCTAAACCAGCATTTACACTTGCGTAGTCAGTTTTGTTGAATGTAGAGATAGTGTGTGACATTAACGCGATAGAGCGCTCATCAGTTAACGTACCTTCAGCAGCGAATTGCTCCGCGAATGGACGGTTGATGTAACCACTACCTAAGTTAGTGATGTTAGCAACGTTACGGTGATAACCCACTGTCCAAGTACCCCAGTCAGTTAGACCGTCAAGGTACATGTTCATATCAAAGTTAGAACCATCTGTACGTTGATCACGAGGACCGTTGTCAGTGAAACGCCAGTAAGCGCGAGAGGCAACAACTGACTCGCCGTCAGCTAGCTCAACTGAGTCGTTAGCCATGTCAGTACCAGTAACGTTGAAGTTACCAGCTGCTGGAGCGAAACGACCCCATGAAGTAGTACGTGTCGCTAAAGTATTTAGATTGAACGTAACGTCATCATTTACTTCGTATACACCACGAGCGTATAGAGAAGAGTTCGTTAGGTTAGCAGTTTCAGCAGCGATTTTAGAGTAATCGTAACCACACATTGTGCCTGGTTGTGAACCTTCACGAACCTGAACACCGATAAAACCTAGGCTAGTATCACATTGGTCTTCTAATGCACTCCACTCAATGCGATCAAAACCACCGTCGCCATCTGTGTCAATTAGGTGACGGATGTTACGAGCGTTTGAACTGATACCTGTGTTATCAGCCCACTTTTCGCCAGCAGCTGATTTAGTGTATTCACGATCACGGCTGAAGATTACTTCACGGTCACTGAATTCAGCAGACATTACGAAGCTGCCTTTCTCACCAGAAACACCCATTACTAGACTGATTTGGTTCTCGTCACCACCTTCTTGCGATGGACGACCTACAGCACCAGCTACAGAAACACCTTCGTAATCTTTACGTAAGATTACGTTAACTACACCGCCGATAGCGTCTGAACCGTAGATTGCAGAGGCACCGTTTGAAACGATTTCGATACGGTCAACAGCAGCCATTGGGATAGCATTTAAGTTTGCAGAACCACCACCAGCAGCTGGAGATGGAGCAACACGCTTACCATTTACTAAAACTAAAGAACGGTCAGCACCTAGACCACGTAAGCTAACGCCAGCGATACCTTGTTGGCCGCCACCTGTACCTGAAGACTCAGAAGATGAACCAAATGAGTTAAAGTTTGAATCACGTAATACGTCAGCAACAGAAACTTCACCTGAAACTTCTAAGTCTTCACGACTGATTACTGTGATTGGGCTGATACCTTCCATATCAGTACGCTGGATACGAGAACCAGTTACTGCAACGCGTTCTACTTCCTCAGCCGTTGATTCATTTTTGTCAGCAGCAAATGCTACTGAAGATGTTGATGCTACACCTGCGATTAACGCAATGCGTACCGCTTTTGTAATTTTATTGTTAGTAAACATTAAGTATCTCTCAATTTTTATTATATAAAATCAATTAGCGCTAAATTGTAAAAAAGTGTTTAAGTAATCTCTCTAAGCACATTACAACTAACGTATGACCCCAATAAAATACCATCGAAATAATTTTTGTAAACTATTTGTATACAAAAGTTGTTAAAAAAATAACCACGAAAACACCCCACCCCAATAAGCGACTGTTTTTAAAGGGGTAAAAAAAATGTTTAAAAAATGTAAATAATTTTTTTTGATTGTGTTTTTTTATCATGAACAAAAAAACTGTACATATAGTAAACAAGGCAGCGTTTCATTAATGAGCTAAAACCACCTAATACTGTCATGTACCTAGCTCTCTTTAGGGTGTACTTTTTAACCTGTCTGTGTTTTTTTGTTACAAAATTGGATTTTATTAAATTATTTAGTATCGTGCCAAACCCTCACCCTTAAAGGGGTCGCAACAATTAATATCTAATAAAAATAAAGTGATACATACACCAAAATTAAAAAGCTCGCATAAAAGCCACTAGAATATTATTTAGATATCGATTACTGTATTCGGGTTTTTGACCAATGTATCTAAAGGGACTTGATATTATTGACGCAAATATCAATCCCCTAGATGATCATTACCGACTACTTTAACCGATGAAATGAAGTTTCTATGAGTGCCCATGAACAATACACGATTGGTGATTTTAAGCTTTTTGCCGATAAACGCTTATTGGTAACTTGCGATAAAGAAATAAAAATAGACGGTAAGCAAACCGCTATACTACTTTTTTTTGCACGTAACCCTAACCAGTTAATCACCCGTGAACAGCTTACAGAAAACGTGTGGCAAGGACGCTATGTATCCGATCATGCTATCAATACAAAAATATCTGAACTCAGAAAGCTGCTACAAGATGATTATAGAAACCCTAAGTACTTAAAAACGCACCATCAGCGTGGTTATGAGTTAATCGCCCCATGCTCGATGATAGAACAACTGTGCTCAATCGAACTCAAAGATACTGATGATGACATCGCAACTACTGATAAGCTTGCAACATTACCAAAGTCCAAAAGAGGAACAAAAATAACGGTATTATTCGCCAGTATTTTCTGCTTGCTTTTAATCGGGTACTTCCTACTTAATTCAACATTAAAAGAAAGCCCTCCCGCTTTAACATCAGGCTATCAATCTTATTTGCCTGTAACCATAGAGCGAGGACAAGAGTGGGCTCCAGCCCCTTCTCCAAACGGGGATTTTTTGGCATATAATCATCGTAATAATAACCTTGAACCCTGGCAATTACGAATTAAGAAACTTGGCAGCAATGAAGTTTTTCCCCTGACCTCAGGATTATTTGAATCTCACTCTCCAGTTTGGATTAAGGGCAATTCAGCCGTTGCTTATACTAAGAGTATTGAAGGTAAATGTGAGATTTGGAGTACTGAGTTTGAGTTTGACAGCAGAGAAAAAAACTCCAACTATTTAACTGATTGTGGCACAGCAGAAAACTTAGCGCCTCTCGCTATAAGCAATGATAAAGAATGGCTTTATTTTTCAAATGTAAAGTCAGCCTATAACTCAAATATCGAGCGGTTTAATTTATTAACTAATATCTCAGAGAAACTGACTACGACAGTGGATCACAAAAATGACTTTAGCTTTTCACTATCAAAAGACAATACAAAATTAGCATTTTTGAGAAAAACCTTAAGTAATCAGGTCCACCTTTATGTTTTAGATATAGACACAAAAGACAAGAGGCTTCTTAAGACCTATTTTCATACGCCGACTTATTTATCTTGGTCAAATGATAATAATAAAGTATATATAATCAATCAAAACAATAGCTTATCTGAAGTAGATGTGAGAAACAAAGAAACTGATATTGTAAAATATTTTCAGTCACCGACACGGTTTCCAGTTCTGACCCAGACTGACGATTTTTATTTAGTTGATGGGGCGTTTTTTTCAAGTGAAATAATCTCTGCCCCAATCAGCAACGATCTTTACTTTCCAACCTTTGAACAGCGAATTTATTCGAGCTATAAAGACGTAGCACCAGCAATATCTAATGATTCACAGTTTATTGCATTTACATCTAATAGAAGTGGGTTTGATCAGATTTGGCTTAAGACTGCATCTAAACAATACAGCCTAACGAACTTTAAGCAGGTGGGGACTATTAGTGATAAAAGTTTTTCTCCTGATAATCACCACCTTTTATTTATTAGAAATAATTCATTGCACCTAATAGACATCAATCAGCCAAAAGCCGATTCAAAAGTAATTTTAGATCAAACATTTAACGAAGTAAGGAGTCCTATTTGGAGTTGTGACGGTCAATCCATATTACTCTCGCTAAAGGATGACGCTAATAACTGGGCCTTGTACCGCTATAACGTTGCTGCATCTAAATTAGATAAACTCTTAACAAACATTATTACGATTAAGTCCGCTTGTAGTATCAATAAATACTTTACGTTACAGTTAGGTAAACCAACGCTTATTGAGCGTTCTGGTGATTTCAAGCAATCAAACCCGACAAACTTAATTGTTAATAGTATAAAAACTAATAACTGGCAGATAGACGCTGAGTACCTCTACCTTCTATCCGATAACCTCGTTACAAAAACAAAAATAGACACAGGGGAAGAAGCCGAAATATTTCTGCCCCTCGCGCGATATTATGACTTCGTTATCCATAAAAAACTCATATATGCCTCAAAGAAAATACCTCAAGAGACAAAGATAAAGCATTTAATTAGAAAGCAATAGAGTTGTTTTATAAGTAACATTTTTATACGTAAGCTGTTTCATACAAACTTAAAAAAAGGATATTATATGAGTTTTAATATAACCAAGTTAGCAAGTATTTTGCTAATCAGTTTATTACTGACCGTCACATCGGTAGTCGCCGCCCCCAAATACAGTGTTCAAGACTTTTTCAGCCATGGCAAGTTTCAAAATGTTATCGTGTCACCAGACGGTAAACACTTTGCAGTAACTTACCGAAAAGATACTGAAGTTCGCCTAGCGATTATAAACAGAAAGACCAATAAGGTTATATCTGGGTTCGATTACGGTGAATATAGACGTATTGGAGCGATTAGTTGGCTTAATAATGAACGAATTATATTCTCTGTGAGAAAGTTTGTAGGCTTATGGGATAAAAAAGGTGGGGCAGCCAGTCGATTTGTTGCCAATATTGATGGTACTAAACGCATCAATTTGACCAAGAAGCTTGGCGGCTTTTCTGTTGTCTCACTACTTCGCGATCAGCCAAAACACATTTTGATTGAAAAAGGACGTTATGAGGCCGGTTCGGTAAAGGCCAAACTTCAAGTGTTAGATATTTACAAAGGAACCATGAAGTTTAACCCTGACGCCCCACAGGATGATGTACATGGCTTTGTAGCAAACATTCACGGTAATCCGAGGGTCGCAATTAGCACAGAATTAGAAGATAAAAACTCTTTAGATGTAACATTCACACTACATTACAAAGATTTAGGAGATCAATGGCAAAAACTGGCTTTAGAGTCAGACGTCAAAAAGCCGCGCTTTAATGTCATTGGTTTTTCAGCTGACGATCAAAAGTTTTATTTTTCTTCTGATTATGATGACCCTGAAAACCTTAGATTAGGTGTTCATGAGTTTGATCTGTCTAAAAAGTCAGCATCATTAATTTATCGAAGCGATAAAGTTGATGTTGGTACAGCACTACGCCGCGCTCCAGATAATGGTCAACTCGTTGCATTTGGCTACGACGATGGCTTTTCTCGCTGGAAATCAATTGATAATAAGCATTGGTACAGTCAGCTTATCGCATCTTTTGAAGCTGCATTTGTTGATTCAAATGTTGTCATTACCAGCATGACTGCTGACCATAACGAAGCCGTTATTTATGTCAACAGTGATATAAACTCGGGAGAGTTTTACACTTACAACCGTAAATTCAATAAACTAAAATTTTACGCAGCCGTTCAACCAGCATTAAAAGCCCGTGACATGGCTTATATGAATCCATTCTCGATGAAAGCTCGCGACGGTGTTGAATTACATGGCTATGTGACTCTACCCAAAGGTAAAAAGAAAAACCTACCGACTATTGTCAAAATTCATGGTGGACCACACGGCCCTAGAGATAATTGGGGCTGGGATACTGAAGCTCAATTTTTAGCTCATAATGGCTACGCTGTTGTGCAAATTAACTTCCGTGGTTCGGGCGGTTACGGAAAAGCATTTGAAGAGTCGGGACACCGTAAGTGGGGTCGAGAAATGCAAGACGATGTCACCGATGCTACTCTATGGGCAATTGACCAAGGTATTGCCGATAAAGACCGTATCTGTGTTTATGGTGGTTCATACGGTGGCTACTCAACAGCGATGGCAGTCGTTCGAGAACCTGATTTATATAAATGTGGATTACCTTATGTTGGTGTCTACTCGTTACCTGAAATGAAAAAGTCCGGTGATATCCCAATTCATAAATATGGCCGACTCTTCTTAGAAAAAGTACTAGGCAACGATCAAGCTGATTTAGAAGCTCGCTCACCATCTTTTAACGTACGTAATATTAAAGCAAATCTATTCATCGCACATGGCTCTGATGATCAACGTTGCCCGATGGAACAATACGATGCTTTAACGGATGCGCTTGATGAAGCTGGCATAAAGTATAAATCGATGGTTCGTGATGAAGGACACGGCTATCAAATAGAAAAGAATCGCTATGATTTTTATAGTGCAATGCTTGAGTTTTTTGATGAGAACTTAAAATAGCGCGCCACTTTACATTGGAGCCAAAGTGAAAACTTTGGCTCTATTATTCTGAACACTTAACCACCGGCTTAATCAACTCCCCCTCTATTCCTAACTTGTAATATCTCTTCCTTAGGTGCCTTTTCCAACCTGATAAAGCTTACCTACAGCACAAAAAGCAACAAAATAAAGGTCGCTAGCAATAAGAAATTAAACCATCAAAAACAATAACTTAAAATATAATTATATAAATATTATATTATATTTATAACTTTTTGATAACTAAACATCATAAACCACCTATAGTTTGCCCCGTGTTTGGTACGACACCGTTCGTGCCTCTAAAATTAACCAAACTATTTAAAGGACATTTTATGCATTTTAAATTAATGAAGTTTGCAGCAGCCTTATTTATTAGCTTAATGCTAACTAATATTGCACACGCATCGACTAAGTATGGGGTTAAGGATTTCTTTAGCCACGGTAAATTCGAGAACGTAATCGTTTCTCCTGATGGTAAGCACTTTGCTGTTACTTACCGTAAAGATACTGAGGTTCGTTTAGCAATTATTGAACGAAAGAGCAACAAAGTTATTTCAGGTTTTGACTACGGTGAGTATCGTCGTATTGGCGCTGTTAGCTGGATTAACAATGATAGAATTATCTACTCAGTAAGAAAATTTGTCGGTTTATGGGACAAGAAAGGCGGTCCTGGTCGTACGTTTTCGTCAAACATTGACGGCAGTAAGCGAATTGACTTAACTGAAAAAGCAGGCGGATTTTCAGTTGTTTCATTACTACGTGAGCAACCAAGACACATCCTAATCGAAAAAGGTCGTTATGAAGGCGGAGCTATTAAAGCAAAACTTCAAGTTCTTGACGTTTATAAAGGTACCATGAAGTTTAACCCTGACTCTCCTAAAGAAGATGTACATGGTTATGTTGCTAATATTCACGGTAACCCTCGTGTAGCAATTAGCTACGAGCAAGAAGATAAAGACTCTATCGATGTGAACTTCACACTTCACTATAAAGATTTAGGCAACCAATGGCAGAAACTTGCATTAAGCTCAGATGTTAAAAACCCGCGTTTTAATGTATTAGGTTTCTCTGCTGACGACCAAAAATTCTACTTCTCTTCAGATTACGACGATGCTAAAAGCTTACGTATTGGCATCCACGAGTTTGATTTAACCACAAAGAAAGCAACACTCATTTACCGCAGCGATTCTGTTGATGCAGGCACTTCAAGTCGAAGAGCTCCTGACAACGGTCAGCTAGTCGCTTTTGGTTTTGACGATGGTTTTGCCCGTTGGAAGTCTATTGATAGCGAACATTGGTATAGCAAGCTAATCTCATCATTTGAAGCAGCTTTTGTAGATTCAAACGTAGTTATTACTAGCATGACTGCTGACCATAACGAAGCAGTTATTTATGTAAACAGTGACGTTAACCCAGGTGAGTTTTACACATACAACCGTAAACTAAACAAACTTAAGTTTTACACTGCAGTACAACCAACATTAAAAGCCAAAGACATGGCGTACATGAACCCATTTAAGATGGAAGCTCGTGACGGTGTTGAACTACATGGCTACGTAACATTACCTAAAGGCAAGAAGAAAAACCTACCTACAATCGTAATGATTCATGGTGGTCCTCACGGTCCTCGTGATAACTGGGGATGGAACAACGAAGCTCAGTTCTTAGCACATAATGGCTATGCTGTTGTTCAAGTAAACTTCCGTGGTTCAGGTGGCTATGGTAAAGTTTTCGAAGAGTCAGGTCACCGTAAATGGGGCCGTGAAATGCAAGATGATGTAACCGACGCGACTCTTTGGGCTGTAAAACAAGGTATTGCTGATAAAGATCGTATCTGTGTATACGGTGGTTCATACGGTGGTTACTCAACAGCGATGGCTGTAGTGAGAGAACCAGATCTGTATAAATGTGGATTACCATACGTTGGCGTATACTCTCTACCTGAAATGAAAAAATCAGGCGATATCCCAACGCGTAAAGGCGGCCGTTTATTCTTAGATAAAGTACTAGGTAGTGACCAAGCAGACTTAGAAGCACGCTCTCCATCATTTAATGTAGACAAAATCAAAGCTAAATTATTTATTGCTCATGGTTCTGATGACCAACGCTGCCCAATGGAACAGTATGACGCTTTAACTAATGCTCTTGATGATGCAGGCATTAAATATAAATCAATGGTTCGTGATGAAGGTCATGGTTACCAAATTGAGAAGAACCGTTATGATTTCTATAGCGCAATGCTAGAGTTTTTCGACGAAAACTTAAAATAGTAATCAATTAATGATGTAATAAAAAACCAAGCATTGTTTTAATGCTTGGTTTTTTTATTGTGGTTATTAGAATGAGTATTCAGCAGCTAAATAAAATGTTCTTCCGAGTGAGTCGGTATAGCGAGGATCGTAACCCACTTGATGCCCAGCTCCAGAAGTTCGCAACGATAATGGCGGCTGTTTATCCATTAAATTATTGATACCCAATGTAACATTAAACATTTCAGTCACGAAGTACTTACCTACATAATCAATCTTTGTATAAGAAGGAACGGTTAGTTGAATATCAGGTGCATCAGTATCTATATCACTGGCAAGGCGAACATCTCCACCAGTGGCCAACTGATCCTGATAACCACTACGATAACTAAAGTTAACCGTGTGAGCAAAATCACCATGTGTTAGCGTATTACTCAAGCGCGTAATAGTTCTAAACGTAACGGCATCATTACTACCAAACTTACCTAGGCTAGTATCCCAAACATCGGTAGTTCCAGCACGCAAGCTTTCACTTTCGATCATATATGTACCCGTAAAGGACGTTTTCAGTTCACCAAATGAAAACTCATTGGTCACATTTAACGCCCAATCTAAGCCACTATTTTTCGATTTACCGATATTAACTGCAGCTTGAATGATTGCAAGGTCATCCCCGCCAGTCCCTAAATTAGGCTTAGTCGTAAAGAATTCAGCATACTTTACAGCATCACCAAATAGCTGAGCTTCCGTTAAACGCGTCACTTGATCCTCAAGATCAACACTCCAATAGTCAATGGATAAACTAAAGTCATTATCTGGGGCATATACGACACCCGTTGAAAACTGCTCTGAGGTTTCAGGCTTTAAGTTCGCATTACCTTCTAACCAAACCTGATATTGAAATGGTTCAGGGAAACATAACGCAGCGAGTTCAGGTTTTAAACCTGTTGGGCAGTCAAAGCTACCAGAGGTCACACCGAAGTCCTCTCTTGGCGATGCAATTTGGCGCATTGTGGCAGCTTTAAAGCCTGTACCAATAGACGCTCGAATTAACCACTCATCGGTTGGTCGGTAAGTACCACTAACTTTATAAGTGGTATCATTCACATCCTTATTAACAACTTTGTTTTCCGCACGGTCATGATCTGTTACAGCACCAATGTTGTCATAGCGAATTGCCGCCGTCACTTCAATTTCGTCGGTAACGGGTGCGATTAGCTCCAAAAACATCCCATAGGTCTCACGTGACATATCGAATTCATCAGTGGGCGCCTCAAAAAGAATAATTGCATCGGCATTTGCTTGTGATCGACGTCTGGTAAATTCCACTTCACGATAATCAAAGCCAGCACCCAGATAGATTTCGCCAGCTTCTACTTCACCAATGACAGTAGAAGCACTGCCTTCAATCGACGCCATGCTTGTATCAGTTTTATCCCATGGCCCGTTATACATCGTATCTTTTATCGCCATATTTGCTTCATCAGATAGCGCTTCAAAGGTACCAAACACATTAACTTCACCAGAAGTAACTAACGCCATAAATGGGTCTTCAATCGGGTAACCTGTTAATCGATTCTGTTCCCTTTCGGCATCCGACATTGTGATAGCAACATCAAATGTGATTTCAGAAACTTCACCGCGTAATCCCGCTACCGCATGATTAGTGGTTGTGTCCCAAGCAGTGGTTCTGTTACCCCCAGGTAAGGTTCTCCAGCGAGCGACAACTTGATCTAACTCTAAATCTCCCGCTGCAATTTTCGCATTTTCATCGTCATTTAGGTGCGGTAATACTTCACTGGCGACTAGAGATGAGTCTAGTGGTAAAACAAAGCCTCCTGTTGGATAAGGTGCTATGCGAGTGACCATTTCAAATTTTGACCATGAGTAGTTAGCATAGGCTTGCATTTCATCACTTAACTCAAATAAGCCTTGAACAAAGATATTATCACGCTTCGTCTCAGGTAATATTTCTAAGGTGCTGGTATAATCAAACACACACGTCGAGCCACTCGACGCACTGTCTGGTCCACAAACCCCCGCATTAGCCTCTCTAAACGGGTTAAAGTTACGCGTATAATAATCTGGCGTATCTGTAAACTCTCCTGGAATCTCATTCCCGTCATCATCAAGTTTTGGGGTGAAAATGACATTTCCCGCGTCATCAAATTGTTTAAAACGCAGATATGCATTACCAGGTCCAGCATTCGCAGAACCTTGCACGAGCGTATAATCATTATCATTGTGTGAGAAGCCTAAGATCCCAGTGTTTGAGAAATCTCGCTGAGAAGAGCGTAAGCGGCCTTGGCTGTCATGACTATAGGCTGCCATGAGGTTATAACCATCTTGACTTAAATCACCTAAACCAGCACTAATAGAAAAATTCTCGCTCTCACCACCAGACTCTTGTGGTCGATCGATTCGAGCACTTAAAGTAACCCCTTGAAAATCCTGTTTCATAATAAAGTTAACAACACCGGCAATTGCATCAGAACCATATAGGGCGGACGCGCCATCCATTAGTACTTCGACGCGCTCAATCGCTGGTAAAGGGATAGAGTTTAAATCGATAGTACTCCCTGAGCCTGAAGGCGCCATCCGACGGCCATTCAAAAGAACAAGGGTATATTGGTCACCTAAATCACGTAATGAGGCACTTTGGACACCACCGCCGCCGCCGCCTACAGAGTCAGAAGCAGTTGTGAAGCCCTGCATCGCAGGTAATTGAGCCACTAAATCTGGCACACTGGTAACGCCTGATTTTGCAATATCCTCTTTTGAGATACTCACAATCGGAAGCGCCCCTTCCATATCAGTACGCTTAATACTTGAACCGGTAACTTGAATGCGTTCTACAGACTCTTCATCTGCTGCAAAAACGATAGGACTAGATAAACTGGCAGCTGTAAAACCAGCAAAGATAGCAAAGCGAACGCCTTGCGCAATTTTATTATTGGTAAACATATTCATCTCTCTATTTATTGTAAGTTTCAACTTAATCAACCTGATTAAAATCTACTTTATGCTACAAATGTCGATCGAGCTGAATATTAAAAATAACACCTGAGTATATTTTTTGCACACAATCAATAAATAAATTTTTGCCTAAAACCTAAGTTAATAGGCTATTTTTTCTACCATTTAAAAAATTATTTTTTTAATCAACCTATTAGGATTCATGCTACTGGAAACATTTTATTACGTTTAATTTAGCTCTCTAAGGTACTTATTTCGCAATTATAAAAAAACCATGCCTAAGCATGGTCTTTGAAGTTATACCTTTTATTGAAGAAATCATTAGATTGGAGTATTGATTTCTAATAAAACTTCCGGGATTTTTGTCGCAGTTATATGTTCAGTAGGGTAACAACCTAACACTTTAATCTGTTTAGTTATGCTTCCTAGTTCTGTTAATGCCGATTGCATCGCAGGGCTATGCAAATTTGCATCAACATCAATATAAAACATCTCTTCCCACGGGTTACCTTGAATCGGCCTTGATTCCAATTTAGTCATATTAATATTGTTATTTTTCAACACTAATAGAGCATCAACTAATGCACCAGATTGTTGTTGAGTTGACATAATGAAGGTAGTCTTTGCTGGAATTTGTACCGCAACTTCTACAGCTTTGCGTGAAACAACAATAAAACGACTATGATTCTCTTTTTGGTTGGCTATATTACTTTTAATCGACTCTAGACCATAAAGCTGACCGCCCTCTTGGGAACCAATAACAGCAACATTTCCCTTATTGAGCTCTTGAACCATTTCCATTGCGGCAGCAGTGCTATCACAAAATTCAAATTTAATACCACTCAACTCAGACATTACTTGGCTGCACTGTTGATAAGGCTGTGCATGGCAATAAATCGTATCAATAGCCTCTAAATCCACTTTTTGAGACGTCAGTAAACAATGCTCTACCGGTTGGGATAATTCACCAATAATGGACAAACTAGTATGTTGAAGTAAATCATATACTTCATTGATGCTACCAGAACTGGTATTTTCGACTGGTAATACACCATATTCCGCCTGACCAGATTCTACCTTTTTAATAATTTGATCAAAGGTTGAACACCCTAATTCAATCATACTTTCAACTCGACGAGAGAAATAGCGGTGACTTGCTAAATAACTATAAGAGCCTTTGGCCCCTAAAAAGGCAACGCGGCAAGCTGGTGATTCATTTTCATTGTTAACACGAGCTTGTAACCAAGCCTGCTGGTTTAAGACAGAGTCTTCTATAATCACGTGAAAGAGTTTAGAAACATAGTGAGCATCAACACCTAATTTATGCCCTCGCTGAATCAAGTCGATCAGCAATTCTTCTTCACGTTCTGTATCCCTAACGTCTTTAATGGTATCAACCTTCGATTGAGCTACACTTAAACTCAATTGGCGACGCTCAGCTAACAATTGTAACAACCGCTGATCTATTGCTGTAATTTTTTCTCGTACCTCTGAAAGCACGACACCTTTACTCATTTCCATTCCCCACTATCCCCCCTCACATCGAGGGTTTGCTGTGTTTTGAATTTATGGTGCAACTGACACAGTGTCAACCAAAATTTCACGGTAAATAGTGTTAGATAACGCCTCCTCTATTGCTTTGGCCTGCGCTAAAGCACCTGTTATAAACGCACTTAAAAATTTTATGTTTTTTTTGCTCTTTGATTATCAAATAGATAAAGCGAGACTTTCTTCTAAATAACAACTAAGAGTTTGTTTTACTGCTGTTTATCTAAAATTGGTAAAAACCTACTTTGTTCGTTATAACTAATCTTCGCTTAGATATATTTTGATTATTCTTAAATATTCACAGCGAATGCCCTTTTTCTATTTTACCGACTAAACTATTAAAAAGGGCTATAAATCACTTGGTTATTGTAATGAAGTTAATTTAGGCGTATCCCGCTTTGAATAGTTAAGTAAAGTGAGCACTTTATTGTAAAAAACACAAATGAGTTGACCCAATAGAAATCAAGTAAGCTCCCACAAAGCGCTGTTACAACTAATACAATCACGACTAGTAGGCCTATATTGGTTTACTGACACGAAGGAGCCGTCATGTTGAAATTATTCGCACTAATGCTGTTTCTAGTTACAGGCGCAAGCCAAGCCATTACCTTAGAGAACGATGTCTTCTCTCTCAAGGCCAAAGAGATTCACTTTGAATCTGACACCATTACCGCAAAATTTAGAGTCACACTTACGCTAAAAGCCCCCAACGCTATTGCCGCCTTAGCCAGCAAGAATAATAGAGCCCTATCACGTATGTTGCAAAAACATAGAAATCTTCAGCTATCATTAGACCAAGATTGGACTCTAGAAGGCCACATTCAAGCAATCACCATAAATGGGCACTCAGCTATCATTGAAGCCAATGAGTTATACCTATATTCAAACAAACTCTTATTGAGCCAATTAAACCAGCTATAAAAAGGCTATGATAACTTTCATGCCACTAAGAATAAGTGCTTAGTGTGATTCGTCGATAAATTACGCAATAACTATCTAACATAGACTAACGTGGTATGACAGTCCGTTGACTGCTATTATGGAGCGTAAATCCGCATGGTAACCATGTAAAAATTGCAGGAAAGGATAGTTATGAAAATTAGTCAAAACTTCGATAGTGGCAACATTGATTGCCTATCAATTAATGAAAATGGCGAGATTAAGCTTGCGATAAGAAAAGATAACAACTCAGATTTTAGCCAATGGTTTCATTATCGCTTAACGGGCGCTAAAGGCAAAGCTTGCTCTATGTCCATTACCAATGCCGCAGATACCTCTTATGTAAAAGGTTGGGAAGGGTATCAAGCCGTTGCTTCCTATGATCGTGTGAACTGGTTCCGTGTAGAAACAGCATTTGACGGACAAGAGTTAACAATCAGTCACACTCCCGAGTGTGATAGTGTTTACTTTGCTTACTTTGCACCTTATTCGATGGAGCGCCATCATGACCTTATCGCTAATGCACAATTAAGCGATTTAGTCGAACATATACACCTTGGTTACACACTTGACGGTCAAGATATGGATCTTTTAAAGATTGGCCAAGAAGGTGAAGGCAAAAAAGTATGCTGGATGATCGCTCGCCAACACCCTGGTGAAACGATGGCTGAATGGTGGATGGAAGGTATGCTTGATTCATTACTGGACCCAGAAGATCCAATCTCGCGCGAATTACTAAACAAAGCGGTTTTCTATGTTGTTCCGAACATGAACCCTGATGGCAGCCGACGAGGAAATCTTCGTACCAATGCTGCTGGCGCAAACTTAAACCGAGAGTGGCAATCTGCCACAATGGAACACAGCCCAGAAGTGTTACTCGTACGTAGCAAGATGGAGCAAACTGGTATGGATTTCTGTTTAGATGTTCATGGTGATGAAGCACTACCATACAATTTTATTGCAGGTTCTGAAGGTATCGTCAGTTGGAATGATGATCGCCAAGCATTATTAGATTTCTATCAGCAAGCCCTAGTTAATGCGAGCCCAGATTTTCAAACTAAAATTGGTTACGCTAAAGACAAACATGGCGAAGCGCTTATGACCGTTGGTACTAATTACTTAGCTGAAACGTTTAATGCATTAGTGATGACGCTTGAAATGCCGTTTAAAGACACTGTTGAGACACCAGATGAATTTGTTGGCTGGTCACCTTTGCGTTCACAAAAGCTAGGACAAGCTTGTTTGAATGCATTACATCAAACAATGAACAAGCTTTAGATCAAAAAGGCGGCCTTTAAAAAGGCCGCCTTTTTTATTTAATTGTGAATCAGAGGGTTACCTCTCGTGTGGATCTATTTCAACGGGAGGATAAATATAGCCCTGATACCCATAAGGATTAAGAGGCTTGAAATTACGTAACTGTTTCTCGTCTTCAATTGCCGTTACAATCACATCAATATCAAGTCCTTTAGCTACATTCACTAGTGCTCTACACAGTTCACTATTTTGTTCTGTTTTACTATAAAAAGAAAACGACTGGTCAAGCTTAACGTAAGTCGGCTTAACCTGTTGTAGATAATTTAGTGAACCTATACGACGTCCACATTGATCAATACCAAACTCAGAACCATATTCTTTAATTGTTTCACAAAGAGCAATACATTCTTCAAGGTTACTACTGATAACGGATTCAGGAATTTCGAACTGCAATTTTTCTGAATTAGTTGTACTTTGTAAGAATCGCGATAACCATAAATGGAACTTAGGATCTTTGACACTATCACTAGTTAAGTTCACCGCTAATGGCTCATGGGTTTTAACCAATAAGGTAGCATTAACAATCGACTTCAAAATACACTTATCTAATTCACTACCTAATGACAGCAGTTCAATATAAGGCATAAAGACACTAGCATTTAAAACTTGTTTTTCAACTTCTAATCGACAATAGACTTCACGCTGAATGATATCTTCCGTTTCAATATGATGAATTGGTTGCCATTGGAATACAAAACGATTGCTGTTAATCGCATGAGACAACTTAGTACGCCATTGCTCTCGGGTGTATTTATGCTGTTTTTTTGCATCAAACCACTTTAGTGTTTCTTGATCCTTTATCGCCTGTTGCAGAGCATTATCAGACTGGGCTAATAAATCTGTCGGCTTCATATCATCTAGGCGCTCACTAACCCCGATATAAAAATTGCTATTAGGCTCACACCCAGCCTTTGACATTTCTTGGTTGACCAATCGAATTAGAGATTGAATATAATTAGTAATTTCATCCCTTTCACCTTTGGTGATTAAGAAAGCAAACTCATTTTTCGCAATTCTGGCTATGGTAGATTCAGCAATTTTCGGTAATTGTTGTTGCATTTGTTCAGCTAAAATCTTTATAGTTTCATCACGAACCTGAAAACCATAGCGGCTATGAATCTCATCTAGCCAATCTAGTTTTAATAAGACTAAACCACCAAAACCGGGTTCGCTTAGCCAACTATTTAGCTGCCCGGAAAAATATTGGCGATTAGGTAGGGTTGATGTTTTATCAACAAGGCTGTCTTTACGTAGAGTATCTACTTCATTGTCTAACGTATTAAAGACTTTCTTTAATTGCCCTGACATCGAGTTAATTGATATCACAACGTCCTTAAGCTCAGAGGTAGAAGGCAGTGGCATATCTTTATTAAACTTACGCTCCGCAATACCTTTCGCGTGAATTGCAATATTGTTAAGCGGTTCTAAAATTTTATTAAGCCTAATGCGAAGAATGATTAAAGAGATTATAAATAAGAATGATAAAATCATGAGTGTATCATTCATAATCCGCCATAGCTCGCGGTAGCCAAATCCTGGGTGAGCTTCAATCTCTAGCGTTGCTAACTGCATCCAACCCGAAGTGATAAGGCTTTCTTTTTTCTGTGCTTCAAACAAGTCTAATGATAAGAACCACTCAGGAACTTCATCGATAACAACTTCATTCTCCCACTTCTGCTGTTTATTATCGACTAACCATGTCAGGGTAACTTTACGATAAAAACCGCCCTCAAAGATAACGTTAACTAACGTTTCAGCAGCAACCATATCACCAGTTTCAAGGTGTGGTTTTAGCATTAATCCCAAAGACGTACTGGTGTTATTCAGCTCAGACTTCATCTGTTGCATCATAAAGTTTCTAGTTTCAGTAAACTGAAAGTAGACGATACTGGTCATTACGACTAAAAAAAGTCCAAATAATAACGAGTTTATTTGTCGAAACAAAGTCATGTACTTATCACTCCAATTTTAGCTTAGGCTGTCTTAGTTTATGTTTTCCTAGGCGTTGATTTAGGCCAGTCCACTTTTTTAACCTACTGGACTTGCCGGCCAAGACACCCTTTCCTTTTTCTTTATTCAACCATAACTGTGTACCATTAAAACTGTAAACTGGTAACAGGTCTTTCCGTTTGGTTGCTAATTTTATTTCGCCATCCAAATTATCTAAAATAATTGGGATGGCTGTCGGCGTTTCATAATAAGCAAGTACCATATGGTATTGGTTAAGGTGTTTAGCCTTTACCATAGTAATACGCATTTTTTTATCCGGAACACCTAGCTCTAACAATGAGAAATATTTAGCAATAGAGTAATCTTCGCAATCACCACCATTTACCCCTATAAACTCAAGCGGGGTAGCCCAATAGTTCTCTTCTCCCCACAATTTAATATCGTCAACAAAGTGAAAAAAGTTAAAAAAGTTATTTACCTTCTCTAATTTTTCTCTATCAGAAACTGACTGATCAATGTTCAAAATATTCAGCCAGGCTGTGCCTCTCTTGCCTGCTCGTAAGCCATAATTATCAGTTAAAACATTCACAACACGAGACTTATCAAATAGCGCTGTTTCAGCTTTAGCTGAAGGAATAACTAACGCTAAAGCAATGGTTACTTTAGCTATTGTAGTCGCGGCTTTTATGAGCACTTAGCTTGCTTATTCCTGTTCGTCTACAGTATAAATCGTCCATTTCATCGCTGTCGCCGAATCAGTGCCACTAAGTGTTGCAACTATACGTCGATTTTGGGCATGAGCCTCAGCCGTATCTGCTGAATTAACAGGCTTATCAAAGCCATAACCAATCGATGAAACTCGAGCTGGAGAAATACCATAACGGTTAGTCAATACGTTAGCTACCGCTAATGCACGTTTTTCAGAGAGTTCTTGGTTGAACTGGCGTTTACCTTGACGACTTGAGTGCCCCTCTATCACAACTTTACTGCCAGGAAACTTACCCATAAAATCAGCAACTTGTTTTATTTTATGAAAATCACTGCTGTTTATAAAAGATGAAGCATTCGCAAATTTAATATCTAAATTAATATTTTCACTAATGGGTTTTATACTACTGCAGCCATAATTATCAATATTAGCTCCGGTATAGGTATCAGCACATCGTTCACGCGCTTCGATTACACCGTCACGATCTAGATCCTTAAGGTTACTTTTTTGAGTTGTTGGTTTAGTTAAATCTAAAACTGTGGTTGAACCACAGCCTGCTAAAAGTAAGCATACTCCCAATGAGATTAACCCTTTCATTATTTAACTCCTCCTTCATAACTCTCTTCACCGTTCCATAAAGAAGAACGCGTCACACGTAAAGAGTCTAACAACTGACCTGTAGCATTTAATAAACGATACTTAGCATTAATCTCTTGATATTCTGCGCTCAAATAATCTTTTCGCGCTTCAAACAACTCATTTTCCGTATCAAGTAAATCTAACAAACTCCGTTGCCCTAACTTAAACTGTTGCTCATAAGATGTTTGAGTCTCCTTTGATGACTCAACATGCTGTTGAATAAATGTCTTTTGAGAAGCTAACAATTCGTAAGCATTCCAAGCTAGCATATAGCCCTCTGTTACATCACGATGAGCACGGTGATTTACTTCAACAGCCTCACTGATGCGATAAGCAGCAGCTCGCGTTTGTGCTGAGTGCTTATTTCCTGAATAAAGATTGTACTTCATTCTAATCATTGCTGATGCATTGTTATTATGACCGCCAACGTCGACACCTAACCGATCAATGCCTTCTTCACCACCCGTATTATTATTGAGGTTAGCATCAATCTCAAAACTAATCGTAGGGTAATAACTCGAGTTTGTAGACTCTTTAGCGTAGCGAGTGGCTTCAATATCATTGCCAGCCGACTTAATCGTTGGATGATTCTCGATTGCTCTGGTTAGCCCCTCTTGCTTGGATGCTGGTAACAGATCAGCATCAGGCACTGGAATAATTAAGTCTTGAGGCTGAGTATCAATTAATTTTTTATAAGTAGCCGTTGCATCTAGATAATTATTTGTTGCGCTAATCACATTGACATTAGCACGGGCTAAACGACCCGACACTTGAGATAAATCAGCAACGCTTCCTAACCCAGAGTCAGTACGCTGCTTGATTTGTTCAAAAATAACTTGGTGCGATTCTAAGTTTTTACGTGATAGCGCTAATACTTGCTCTGCCTGTAACACAGCTGTGTAGGCATTAGCAACCTCGAGTGCCAGATCTTCTGCAGTAGAGAAAACTTGCCATTGTTCAGCACTTGCTTCAAATTCGGTACGAGAGCGCTCACTACTGGTATAGAAACCATCAAACAGCATTTGCTTGATGCTAAGAGAAAACTCTCCACGCTTAAGCCCTACTTGGCCATCATCGTTTGCTCCACGGCGAGTGCCAGGGCTATTTGTTTCCTCAAAGCCATAACCTGCAGACAAATCAACCGTAGGTAAATAACCAGCAGCAGCTTGTTTGTACTGCTCTTCAGTGACTTTAAAGCGACTGAGTGCAATCCTAACTTCTGGATTTGTGTCTAAGGCCATTGCTACAGCTTGCTCTAATGTCTGTCCACTGACAACATTTGAAACCAATGCAGTAGCAACTGAAAGCGATAATACCGATATTGTTTTTTTATATAACGGTTGTTTTCGATTAAAAAAACGCATGCTAACTTCCTTTAAAGTTTATTGTTCTCGTAAAGCTGTTTGTTTAGCTCTTAACACTGGGTTAAGAATGTACTCTAAAACAGTTCGTTTTCCCGTAATTACATCAACAGAAGTCATCATCCCTGGGATTATGGGCATTTCTGTTTTATCTTTTTTCATGATACTTGACGCGTCTGTTCTCACACGAATGATATAGAAACTATTACCCTCTTCGTCTTGCGTTGTATCTGCACTGATATGCTCAACTTTACCGGTTAAACCACCATATTTAGCAAAGTCATAAGCTGTCACTTTAACAATTGCAGGTAGCCCTGGTCGGATAAAAGCAATATCCTGAGGCTTAATCTTTGCTTCAATTAATAATTTATCTTGTGTTGGCACAATTTCGATTAATGCCTGTCCCGGCTTAATAACGCCACCTAGTGTATTAATATGAATTGTCTTGATGGTCCCGATAACAGGCGAGGTTATCAACGCCTTTTCGACTTTATCTTGAATGCCAACCCGTGCTTCATTCATTTGTGATAAGTCACTCTGTAACTTATTGAGCTCTGCTCGAATTTCTGTCCGATAAACTAACACTGTTTCACGTCGCTTAAGTACTGTCTCATCAAGCGATGACTCTAGTTTTGGGCGCAATAGCGTAATAGAGCTCAGTTCACCTTTTATATCATTTACACTTCTTTCGAGCTTCAATAGCTCAATTTCAGGAACGATATTCTTCTCAGCTAAAGGTCTAGTTAAGTTAAGCTCTCGTTTGGCAAAATCGAAGCTTCTTTCAAGCGTTGAAATTTTTGAATTCAGCTCTTCCACCTCTTGCTGTTTTTGTTGAATCTGTGTCGCCTGAATTGCAATTTGATTGATTAGGTTATCCAAACGTACATCATATTCATATTGCTGACGCTCAACAAGACGAGGGGAGTTCTTTATCAAATCTTGCGGAAACTCTGTCACCTTCTTTTTGATTTCTATCTGTAAACGCCAATTGTCATCGTCGCCTACAAGAATACTCGCCAGTTCAGCTCTTAAACGAATGATGTTAGCTCGTAAACTATCAACTTCTTGCTCCTGTTGTTTAACATCAGACTGAAAGCGAGTGTCGTCAATTCTAGCTATTGGCTGATTTTTATCAACTAACATGCCCTCACTAACATATAGTTTTTCTAAAATACCACCATCTAAACTTTGAATAACTTGTACCTGTGATGAAGGTATGACTTTACCCTCCCCTGAAGTCACTTGATCTAACGCAGCAAAGTATGACCATATAATAAACGTCAATACTAATGCCGATAAGGTCCATATTGTCCAACGATGAATATTTGGCGCCTCACTAAGCATCGCCCCATACACATCATCAGCCATCTCGAGGTCTTGTTGCGTTACTTTCATTTATCAGCCTCGACTGTTCCAGCCTTCAACTTCTCTAAAACCTTATCTCGAGGTCCATCAGCAAGTAACCTTCCTCTATCAAGCACAATGATTCGGTCTACTAATTTTAATAAATGCATTTTATGCGTTATCAATAGCATGGTTCTATTTTTACCGGTCATCTGCATCGAGCGAACGAACTGATTTTCAGCACGTGCATCTAAACTAGCGGTTGGCTCATCAAGTAATAATAACGGAGGATCATTTAATATCGCACGTGCCAAAGCGACAGATTGACGCTGACCACGCGATAGAGCTTGACCACCCTCTCCCACTTGCATATCCAAGCCTTCACTATCTAAGTCCGTAAATAAACTTACACCAGATAGCTGAACAGCACGGATTAATTGATACTCCGTCACCTGACGAGTACCAAAAAGGATATTATCCCTGATCGTCCCGTGAAATAATGTAACTTCTTGCGGTAAATAGCCATAATTGCGACGAAGGTCACTAGGGTGTATTTGTCCGTGGTTTATTCCATCAAATCGCAAGGTGCCGGTCGATGGTTGATATAAACCTAATAAGACTTTCGCCAGCGTCGTTTTACCTGAACCATTTCGACCTATAATCGCAACTTTTTCACCAGGCTTGATACTGATAGATAAAGGGTATAGTGCAGGTTTCTCACATTCAGGGTAATTAAAACCAAGCTTTTCAGCCACAATATGACCTTTAAGCCTCCCAACGCTGACTAATTGCCCTTTGTTTTCAAACTCACCTTCTTGTTTCATTAAGCCATCGATAGCCCTCATGGCGCTAAGGGTATGATTAGAACGAGTTAATAAGCCTGCTATTTTTGCCATCGGTGAAATGGCTCGACTTGATAACATAACGGCAGCAATAATGGCTCCCATCGAAATCATATTTTCTGAGACACGATAAACACCAAGCACAATAACGCCAATAACGGCAGTTTGAACAAAAAAACTAGCGACATTAGACACCGAATTTGAAATATTCTTAGACTTCATATTCCAATGAGATGTATGCCCGAGCATTTGCTGCCATGCTTTTTGAACAATTCCTTCCGCCCCGTTGGCTTTAATTGACTCAATCGCACTTAAACTCTCAATTAAGTGGCCATGACGTAGACTGGTAAACTTACTACTCTCCTCAATTGCATGACGTAATTTAGGTTGGAGTAATAGGGTATAACCAATAATGATAATCGTAGCCAAAATCGGGAATGCAACTAAGTCACCTGCAACCAACCAAATAATTACCATAAATAAAATAGCAAAGGGTAAATCAACTAATGCAGTGATGGTGGCAGAAGATAAAAAATCTCGTATCGTATCAAACTCACTCACTTGTTTAGCGGTTCCGCCAACACTTGGCGAGCGATGCTCAAGTGGAATACCTATGACCTTGGAAAACAATTTAGAAGACATGGTAATATCAATACGCTTGCCAGCAATATCAATTAAATAGCCTCGAAGCTGTTTCAAAATAAAGTCAAATATATAAGCTAGGCCAGCACCTAACGCCAACACCCACAATGATTCAAATGCTAGATTAGGCACCACCTTGTCATACACATTCATCACAAAAAGTGGCGACACTAAAGCAAAAAAGTTGATTAAAATTGTCGCTATTATGACATCACGGTAAATAGGGATGCCGGTTTTTATCGCACTCCATAACCAATGCTCATTATGTTGATAATGATGAACATCAACAACCTGCTTGTCACCTCGATACTGCTGCTTTATTAAAAACAAATAACCTACATATTGAGACTCAAGCGCTTCAATGGTCAGTTGTTCCTGTCCTCCTGTTTCAGGAAGAGATAACACCGCTTTATTATTTTCAATATCTAACTCTTGTAAAACACAAGCTTTTTGATTTTTTAATAATAAAATACAAGGCAATAGCATATCCGGTATTTCATTAATTCCTTTACGACTCAATTTAGCTGTCAACCCAGCCCTCATTGCCGCTTGAGGTAATAAATCCGGCGGAAGCACAGCCTCTGTCATGGGCAGGCCAGCAGCTAATGCATCAGGCGAACAAGGCGAGCCAAAGTGCTCAGTGATAATCACTAAACAGTCTAACAATGGGTCACTTTCTAGTCGCTGTGATGAATTGATTGACCATTGGGGTAATGGTGTTGCTGGTTG
The DNA here is from genome assembly GCF_030689115.1 of Psychrobium sp. 1_MG-2023. NCBI lineage: Bacteria > Pseudomonadati > Pseudomonadota > Gammaproteobacteria > Alteromonadales > Shewanellaceae > Psychrobium > Psychrobium sp. 1_MG-2023. The sequence continues at coordinate 130,196 of NZ_JAUYVJ010000010.1, forward strand.
CTCCACAAAAATTCCTTTGTTAGTAAATATAGAAAGAATGCTAATAGCGAACTATTAGCATTCTAATTTCTTTTGATTATATCTAACTTCTTTAATTAAATATCTGATAAAAAGATATTATTTTACAAAAAAGTATTAGATTTCATCTTCAATTGAGTTAGGTGGTACATAACCATCTGTCACTGTATCAACTAATAATGGCGCACCACCATCACTGTTAAACAACTGATTCAACACGGTCACATTGTTATTTGCAATTGCATCTTGCATATCAACACCATCAAGAATAATCGTTTGCTCTGCCACACCACTATCATCTTTACCAATTGAAATAGTCGTACTTGTACCATCCGAGCTAAAGCTTAGGTAATCATCAAGTTTTTCATCACCATCTAGATGTAATAGTTCAGTTAGATCAAGCTTATCTTCACCAACAGTAAAGTCAGTCACTGTGTCCGTACCAGTTTCGCCAGCTAGCCACACGAAGGTGTCTTTACCACTGCCACCAGTTAATGAGTCATTGTCTAAGCCACCTATCAGCACATCATCACCTGAACCACCAATTAGGAAATCATTGCCGGAACCGCCGCGAAGAACATCCATATCGGCGCCACCATAAAGGGTATCGGAATCAGCGCCACCATAGATTAAATCGATACCGCCTTGACCGTAGATAGTGTCATCACCTCTATCGCCACTCGCAATATCAACATGAGCTTGACTACCAGCTACAGAAGCTTTCAAGTCATCTTTTGTATAATAGACAATCTCACCTTGGTCATCATATTCCCAAGCATTACTTGTTCTATTTAAATGGCTTTCATCACTTCCCTTAGCGAATGACTCAAACTTATCTTCAGCAGCTTGACGAGCAGTACCTGTATCTAAATCTCCAACATGGCTGTCGCCCAAGTAGATAGTATCGTTTCCAGCACCGCCTTCAACGTGATCGTTTGCAGCTTTTGCATTAATGATGTTGTCAAGACTATCATCAAATGCATGAGTCCCCCAATTAGGATCATATGCATCATTAACAGTGTACGAATTATTCATGAAACTATCATTGAGGTCAGAACCTTCAATAACATTATCACCAGTAGGTGCAACTACATCATCCTGATCAAGATCTGCAGGCGCAACCACACTTAAGGAAACGGTGGCAGGCTCAGACTCATTACCCGCTTGATCCACTGCTTTATAAGTAAAGCTATCACTTCCAGCATAACCATCATTTGCAGTGTAGGTCACAGTACCATCAGCATTAACAACCACAGTACCATGTTCAGGAGCTGTAACAATGACCACACTGGCAGAAGCATCAATCAAGTCATTATTTAAATCTGTATCATTAGCTAATACGTCAATAACAACCGCATCACCACTATCAACTTTTTGCCCATGTGAGAGGTTCTCTGCGATCCAAATATTATTATCATCTGAATCAGTTAGCTCTAGATCTAATACGTAGTTACCACCTTGATCCCAATAAATAATTTCCACACTATGCATTCCAGTAGTTAACTCTATATCCACAGAACTATCTTTAACGGGTGTATTTTTGTCGAAAGAAATTACTGACTCACCGTCGATAATAATACTAAAGCCATCATCATGAGATATGTTTAACTTATAACTACCTGAGTTTTCAACATTTAGGTTCCCCGTCAGTTTGATAATGCCATCAGTTGATGAGTCAGAACTTGTACCTGTCATTGAATTAGCATCGTCATTTAAGAACTCTTGCAGATGTGTAGGAATACCATTGAGGTAATCACCACCACTGATGTTGCCATGTTTTTTATCAATACGTTGGTAATCTAATTCAGTTGAAATAAACGTAATATCGGCACCATTAGCCTGAGAGTCAATATAGCCCTCTACTTGGCGTAGACTACCTAAATTTGAATGCCCCTCAGCATATTGATTGTAGCCGAAGTACTCGCCAAACAAACCTCCATCAGATAAACCGTCATCATTAGCCTCTGGCCCTGGCGATGTGATAGTGATATTCCCGTCAGGCGTAACCCAGAAAGAAAGAGTTTCTTGAGTTGAGGCCATGTTATTAGCGTAGTCTTCTTCCGTTGTATTTTCTGTTGGCTGTTCCAGTGTGGTTGCGGTTATAGTTAAATTCACCTCCTGAATTGGTGAACTGACAGAAGGCATGATCAGTGCTATATCAGCTAAGTTAGCAACAGGTACAGTCCAGACCCCTGCTATTTCAGTCCCATAATTTAGTCGTGCCCCTGCAGGAAGTTCTGAGATACTGACTGTTAATGACTCACTACCATCATCATCTACAAGTGACGACTGAATATTTAATGGGATCAATACAATAGCGTCAACATCTAGTGAAATGTCATCGATATACATCCCACGTCCATTATTAATATCAACCCCTGTTGCTTCGAAGGTGATATCCATTGCTTCGCCAGTGCCAACAAAGGTAATAGTTGCTGTTTCCCAACCCTCATTAAAATTACCATCAGAATTCGAGCCCGCTTTACTATATTCCTCATTCACTACATTCACACCGTCAGCACCAACAGTGACAGCAAACTTGTTGACATCTGCACCGTAATTTCCGCGTGGTGAATATTTAAATGTTAAGGTATATGTTTCACCAGCTACGGTATCAACACTACGCGTAATCATAGTAGCATCAGGGTACGGGTCATCCGACTGAGGGTCTTCATTTAACTCAATGAATTTATTACTTCCATTAACCCACGTTTCAATCTGCTCCCCATCTCTTGGTGACCAACCCTCTAATGAATCAACAAAATCTTGCTCAGTAATAGAGTCAAAGTTTGTCTCAAAAATATTCCCAACCAGGCTAGCCTTCGATTCATCAACTGACACAGCCAAATTCGGTGTATCTGCTACCGCGTCAACAATAACCGTCATCACTTTATCTGTAGTGATTAAACTACCATCTTCACTCGCTGTGCTAGTTGTGATATTCAAATCAAAATCAGCATCACTATGCTCTGGCGGTGTCACGGTTAAAGTATCTAACTTACCTGCTGCAATATCGGCAGCCGTTAGGATTACAATACCATTTGTTATAGTGAATTGAGTTTCACCACTTGCTACTTTACTGCCTTCTGGAATATCAGCAATTTTAATTGAAACTGTCTGTTCAGGGTTCGCAACAAATATGTTTAATGCTATTTCTGAATCTTCATAGCCTTGAGGCACATCCTCAACATGGACAGTGAAATCAGCTTCGCTTGTGGTGCCATCGGTAGAGGTTGCTTTGACTGTCACGGTGTGTGATTCAGCGACTTCAAAGTCCAGTTCGCCCGCTAGGGTAATAACGCCATTGGCATCGATTGAGAA
>NZ_JAUYVJ010000011.1:0-131884 GCF_030689115.1 Psychrobium sp. 1_MG-2023
ATTAAGTACCTTGATACTCAACTTCAAATGCCCACACAGTTTATTTGAATACTAATTGTTAAAGAACGTTTTAGCTCAACACTCTAATGAGTGGAGCAGCGCTTGGGGCCGTGTGGTCCGTTGCGTTGGGAGGTGCATAATACGCTTCCCAGTGTTGAAGTCAACACTTAATTTTACTTTATTTTAAAACACTTTTTAAAAAGTGATTTAAAACGTTTTAAACTAATCGTTTTCCTTCGCTAACCCGTGTTGCTAGTGCCTTTCAAGTTACTTCGACTCTTAGTGTCTTAGCGCTCTCGCAGTTGCTTCCCCGTGTCAGTGGATGCGCATTATAGGGATCTTCTGACACATGGCAAGGGCTTTTTTGATTATTTATTTTAACTGTTCAAATAGCACACGAACTGCAAGATATTTACCCATAATTCCATTATTATTAGTTCAATTACCCTCTATATATAAAAGGAAGTCATCATGACTCAGCAGTTAACCTCTTTTAAAGGTATCTTTCCAACACTAGGTAATAGTAATTATGTCGATCCTACCGCCGTTGTTTGTGGTGATGTCCAGCTCGGTGATGATTGTAGTGTTTGGCCATTTGTTGCCATTAGAGGTGATGTAAACACTATTCGCATTGGCCACCGCACCAATATTCAAGACGGTAGTGTGTTACATGTAACTCGCGCAAGTGAGTACAACCCCAAAGGTAATCCACTTATAATTGGTGACGACGTAACGCTTGGTCATAAAGTCATGCTTCATGGTTGTGAACTGGGTTCAAGAATCTTAGTTGGCATGGGAACAATTATTATGGATGGTGTCGTTGTTGAAGATGATGTCTTTATTGGTGCAGGAACATTAGTGCCACCCAATAAACGTTTAGAGTCTGGTTACCTTTATGTCGGTAACCCAATGCGTAAGGCACGGAAGTTAACTTTAGCAGAGTCAGCGTTTTTGAAGCAATCAGCTGATAATTATGTCATTACTAAAAATGACTACCTAAATGAAGCACAATTTAATAGTAAGTAGACTAGTCGAGGAGAGTCAACAATAACTCGTTATTATCAGATAGGCGCTCATCCTCTAAAGCTATTTGGGCGTCTTCTTCAACATCAAACTGGTTGTCACTTGTCAATTTAACTAATTGCTGTGGTAACAATGACTCGATAACGGTGCCCAACGATACAAACTTTGTTAAATAGTCAGAGCTTAAAACACAAGTAATTAAGCAACCACTATATTGAGCCGTTAACACAATACTCTGTCTATCCTTACACCAATGTATGTCATCATTGAATATAATTGCTTGATTCATTTATTTTCAGCCTATAGTTGTGATCTTATCGTTTGCAGTATGTCTTCCGTCGCTGGCGTTACATTTCGCCATAAACGAAAGCTTTCTGCCGCTTGCCCAACTAACATACCAAGCCCATCTATCGTTTGTTTAACACCAAGGTCTTTCGCCCATATCATAAAGCACGTTTCACTATCACCATACGCCATATCATAACAACACTTAGCAGAACCGATAACCTCACTGCATATTGCAGGTAAGTGATTAGACAAACTTGCCGAAGTTGAATTAATAATCACATCAAATGTTCCGGAAACATCAGATAAAGCACAACTGGATAATGGAATGTCGATATGAGAGTCAAGATCGGTCACTATCTGCTGTGCTTTTTCTACTGTGCGATTACAAATAACTATTTCTTTGGGCTTTAATTTAGCTAATGGTAAAATACAGCCTCGTGCGGCACCGCCGGCACCAATAATCAAAATACGTTGATTAGTGATTTCAACTTGATGATTTTGTAAATCACCAACTAAGCCCTGACCATCGGTATTATCCCCTATTATAGAACCGTCTTCATTTAAGATCAGTGTATTCACTGCACCAGCAGCTTTAGCACGGTCTGACAGTTCATCGGCGAGCTTAAATGCGACCTCTTTAAATGGCACAGTGATATTGCAACCTTTACCACCGTCACGTTGAAACATTTTAATAAATGAAGCAAATTCTTCCAGCTCTAGCTTTTTTTTACCATAGCTAATGACCTGGTTGCTAGCTTGCGCAAATTGCTGATGGATAAATGGGGACTTGCTATGTTCAATCGGGTTACCAATTACTAAATACTTATCCATCACTCAATTCCTTTTACTGTTGTTTATCAGCTGTTTCTTGTTGGCTAGCTTGTTGTTTAATTAACTCTGCGACCTGCTGTTCAAGTAACACGAGTTTTTCACGTGTTTTTAATAGTACTTGGGTTTGTACTTCAAATTCTTCACGTGATACTACGTCTAGTTTTGACACCTGTGCTTGTAAGATTTGTTTCGTTTTATTTTCAAACTCATCAGCAATATTTTTTAAACCCGGCGGCAGTGCCCCCGCAACTTGTTGCGCTATATCTTCTAATTTTTTTGGGTTGATCATTAAATTGCTCCTTATATTTAGCCCTATTGTACCCAAATTCAGGTAAAATCTACCAGTCAAAGTTTTCATAACTTAGACACCGAAATCAGCTTATGTATGACGAGTAACTTATGAAATTAAATCCACAGCAAAACGATGCAGTTCATTATATTGATGGACCTTGCTTAGTTCTCGCTGGTGCAGGCAGTGGTAAAACACGAGTAATCATTAATAAAATCGCTTATTTAGTGCAAACTTGTGGTTATAAGCCACGAAATATTGCCGCGGTTACTTTCACCAATAAAGCAGCTCGAGAGATGAAAGAGCGTTTAAGTCAAGATTTAGGCAGTAAAGAAACTCGGGGGCTAACGGTCTCGACATTCCACACCCTAGGTCTGACGATCATCAAGAAGGAATATAAAACGTTAGGTATTAAACCGGGTTTTACCTTGTTTGATGGCCAAGACACCTTAAGTCTATTAAAGGAACTGACTGAAAAAGAGCTCGATGAAGATAAAGATCAACTCAATCTATTACAGAACATGATTTCAAACTGTAAAAATGATTTGATCACGCCTGAACAAGCAATTGCACAAGCACAATCAGGGAAAGAAGTATTACTGGCGCAGCTCTATCAACGTTATCAGCAACAGTTAACCGCCTACAATGCCCTCGATTTTGATGACCTGATTATGGTGCCAACGTTATTATTACTGAATAACAAAGACGCACGAGAACGCTGGCAAAATCGTTTTCACTATTTATTGGTCGATGAATATCAAGATACTAATACCAGCCAATATGAGTTAGTTAAATTGTTAACAGGCACTCGTGGGCGTTTCACAGTTGTTGGCGATGACGATCAATCCATTTACTCATGGCGTGGTGCAAAGCCACAAAACTTAGTTCTGTTAAAAACAGACTTCCCTAGTTTAAAGCTAATAAAGCTGGAGCAAAATTACCGCTCTAGTAGCCGCATACTTCGTAGTGCCAATATTCTCATTGCGAATAATCCGCACGTTTACGACAAAGCGCTGTTTAGTCAACTCGGTGATGGTGCAATGCTCAGAGTCATGTATGGCAAAAATGAAGAGCATGAAGCTGAGCGTGTTGTTGCTGAAATTATTCGTCATAAATTCATGAATAAAACGGCTTATAGTGAGTTTGCTATTTTATATCGCGGTAATTTCCAGTCTCGTATATTTGAAAAAGCATTAATGACCAACCGCATTCCCTATAAAATAAGTGGTGGAACGTCTTTTTTCTCTCGTAGTGAAATAAAGGATGTCATGGCTTACCTCAAATTGTTAGTCAACCCAGATGACGACACATCATTTTTACGTGTCGTTAATGTGCCAAAGCGTGGCATTGGACCAGCGACACTAGAAAAACTAGGTAACTACGCCAACATGCGCCAGCAAAGTTTATTCGCCGCTAGTTTTGAGCTGGGCCTTGAACAAACGCTGCAAGGGGAAAAGCTGCATACACTACGTCAGTTTACTCGTTGGTTAGTCGAGTTAGATGATCAATCAAGGCGTGGCGACCCCTTAGAGGCAGTTCGTCAGATTATCCGAGACATTAATTACGAAGATTGGCTTTACGAGACAAGTCCAAGCCCTAAAGCTGCAGAAATGCGAATGAAAAACGTCAGTCAGTTATTTACCTGGGTTAGTGGCATGCTCGATGGTGATGACTTAGATGAAGCAATGACACTTCCAGAGGTCGTTACTCGTTTAACGTTGCGCGATATGATGGAACGTGGCGAGGAAGAAGAGCAAGCAGACCAAGTGCAACTGATGACGCTTCACGCATCAAAAGGATTAGAATTTCCGATTGTATTTATGGTTGGGATGGAAGAAGGGTTGCTGCCACATCAAACCAGTATTGATGAAGATAATATCGAAGAGGAACGCCGTTTAGCTTATGTAGGGATCACCCGAGCACAACGCGAACTTATTTTCACCCAAGCAAAAGAGCGTCGCCAGTATGGTGAAGTCTTTAAACCTCAAGCAAGTCGCTTTTTAGATGAATTACCTCAAGATGATATTGAGTGGGAACGTCGACAGCCACCCAAAACAGCAGAGCAACGTAAAAAGACCGCAACCTCAGCCATTGCAAATTTGCGTGACATGCTAAAATAACGAACTGAATATCTAGCATCAAAAAAGGCCAGCTTACAAAATGTAAGCTGGCCTTTTTTATTAAAAACTTACTTAGCTGAAATTATAAACCTTCAACCATAAAGTCAATTGCTGCTTGTAGCTCTTCTTTCGAACAGTTCATACAAGTACCTTTTGGAGGCATTGCATTGAAACCATCCCAAGCGTGAGCAAATAATTTAGCTTCACCTTGAGCTAGACGAGGAGCCCAAGCATCAGCATCACCTTTTTTAGGTGCGCCAGCAGCGCCTGTGCCATGACAACCGAAACATGTTGTTTGATAAACATCTTTACCCGAACGAGGTCCCGCTGGTACTTCAGGCTTAGCTGGTTCAGCACCGGCCAAGTAAACATTGCCAATAGGGGCAATGCGCTTTTTAATTGCATCTTCTGATAAATCCGATGCGCTTACACCAACTGATAAAGTTAATGCAGCGGTAACGCCTAAAACTAATTTAGATACACCTGCTTTCATGTGTAAAACCCCTGACTAGTAATTATAGAAATATTTTTTGCACATTATAAACAGATCTCTATAGATGAAAACCAAAACTATCGCCGTTTTATTGATTTACTAGACTAAAATACGCTTTTTTGCCCATAATTCAGACAAATGATCATTTTTTTTAAATTTTTGCTAGACGTAAGAAAATAATATCCTTACTATATGCCCCGCAATATGGATTGCGCCCATAGCTCAGCTGGATAGAGCGTACCCCTCCGGAGGGTGAGGCCGGGGGTTCGAATCCTCCTGGGCGCGCCAGTCGTGTTTAGGGATTCAAGAAAAATTAGTGGTGACTATAGCTCAGTTGGTAGAGCCCCGGATTGTGATTCCGGTTGTCGTGGGTTCGAGCCCCATTAGTCACCCCATTTTTTTCTCACTTAACCAACACTCAATTGGTTAAACAAAATATGTCGGTGATTAGCGCAGCCTGGTAGCGCATCTGGTTTGGGACCAGAGGGTCAGAGGTTCGAATCCTCTATCACCGACCACTTCTTTTTATTATCTATACACCAAACAAAAATCTACAGTGTTACTATTAAAGTCAATCTACTCTCTTTATATCTGCTCCGTTAATTAAGCGAAGAAATTTGTACCGAAGATAAACAGATTAAAGCACAGGCTCTTAGTTCCAAACAGAACCTAAATACCGACATCCTTGTCGGCAAAGCATTTAAATTAGACTAAGCCTCCACCGCTTCGAAGCTATGAGTGATTTCTACCGCCTTTTCTAGCATCAGTGCCACAGAACAATATTTATCTGCTGATAACGCTACAGCACGCTCTAAGTGTTTTTCATTGATTGCAGTGCCTGTCGCAATAAAGTGCAAATGAATCTTCGTGAAATAACGAGGAGCCTCTTCGCGGCGCTCTGCAGAAAGCTCCACTTTTACGCCGTCAACTTGTTGGCGTGCTTTTTTTAAGATACTAACAACATCAACTGAACTACAACCACCCACCGACATCAATACCATTTCCATTGGGCTTGGCGCTTTTGAGTCTTGGCTATTACCATCCATAATAATAGTATGACCCGAGCCTGACTCACCAATAAACGTTTCGTTCGCGACCCAATCTACTGTTGCTTTCATTTTATAATCTCTTATAGTTTTTATTAAACTGAACCTTACCATTTTTTATTAAAACTAGACCACAAAGATCGCACAATAACTAGCCAAATAAAGTTTACTTAGTTATAATCGAGGAGTTATCATTTAAATCAAGACAGGGAATAGTATGAATAGTTACAAAAAACGCTTACTCGCATTAGTTCCTGTAGTAATGCTTACGAGTATTGCTTCGACCTCTTATTTAGATGAGCAGTCACTATTCAACAGCTGTAAAGCGCAATATGCTAACCCAACGGCTAATAACAACTGTCAACTCGTCGCTGATACCGTCGATTGGTTTGATTGGTTAACCGGTAGTTCATCCAGCCAATTTCACTTTATCGATCTACTCGAGCTAATCACACCAGTGCATAGCAGCGAAGACGAATAACCTTTAGTTTACTTTCCGTTAATCATACTATTTATATAGCGCTAGGATTTCTTGTACCTTTACTCGTCCCTTGCCTTTTTGGCTAATAGAACGTTGCACTTGGAAGAGCTTCTTCTTCGCCGCATTTGCATATAGTTCACGTGTAAAGTCAACATAGTGATTAGATATCAAAGTTGGTATACCTTGAGCTTTTACACTTTCTGCGCACTCAACTAGTCGCTGTTGATCTTCATCAGTAAACGAGTTTCCAGCATAAGCGGTAAAATTAGAAGTACGATTAATCGGTGAATATGGTGGATCACAATAAATCACATCTCCCGCTTTCGCTTCAGAAAAGGCCAGCTCAAAGTCTCCCTGAACAAACGTTGCCTTTTTTGCTTTTTCCGCAAAAAACTCTAACTCAGCTTGTGGAAAATAAGGATGTTTGTAGCGACCAAATGGCACATTATAGCCACCACTTTTGTTATAACGGCATAAGCCATTATAGCCATGACGGTTCATGTATAAGAAAATCAAAGAACGGAGTTCTGTATCAGATGTCCCGTTAAATTCTTTCCTCAATTCGTAATACCGCTCTGGTGTATTATGTTCTTGATTAAAATAGCACTGGGCTTGAGCAATAAACTGTTGTGGGTTAGCTTTAATAAGGTTGAACAAGTTGATCAGATCTTGATTCATATCTACTAAGAAATACTCATCAAAGTCTAGATTTAAAAAAACAGACCCACCACCAACAAAAGGCTCAATTAAGCGAGTCTTACCTTTTGTAGGTAAAACGGATTTAATATCATCAATGACTTTTTTCTTCCCTCCAGCCCATTTTAAGGCGGAGCGCATGCTATTTGGCACTTGTGATCACTCTATGTCTTCTTATATGTGAGCTCATGAGCCACAAGCACATCTGAAGGGATTAATTCGAACCGCAGATCTTAACAGGAATAATAAGGCTAAGTCTATTTTCATCAGGGTTTACTCTCACTAATCGCAAACAATTCAACTTTTCTTATTTCCTGCTGTACAGCCTTTATTGGTTTAGCCCAGGGAGAAAACTTGTTTAAGTGACTCGGCAGTGCACTAAGTTGTTCTCTAGCCGCTCCAATTGAATCAAAATTACCATATAGTAAGACATACCAATCGCCGCCATTTCGTACCGTATAATATCGATACAGCAGCTCCTTACGAGAGATCTCAGAAACAACCTGATTCAAAACCAACTCTGAGCTGAAGCCTCCTAGCATTAAACTAAAATTAACTTCAGACAACGACAATAAATAGTGTTCATCAAAAGCATAGCTAGGTTTAATGACGGACAATTGATCTTCACCATTAGAGCCCAGTATGACGTTATCAGCTTTTACTGGCTGAGTAACCAATGTGGGACTTTCAAATACTTGCTGTGTCGACTCACGTTCCTCTGCATCCTCAATGGGCTTGGGTTCTATTACGGGGTTATTTACTGTCGAATCAACACTATCAGAAGATGGCTGAACCGTTGCTTTAACCACGGAAGAAGTAGCTAACTCCACTGCAACATTAGCTTCTTCAAACTCATTAACCACGACATCTAGTGACTGCTTTTGCTCATTGTTCGGCTTGATATTACTAGTAAGCTCTCCGCCAGCAGATACCACACCGACTTCCATCTCGCTCAAGTCTTCAGTCTCAACAATAGCTAAAGGCTCACTTTCTGCGCTCACTGTTGTAGGAGAGCTATCATTATCAACGTCGCGATTGATTGCAATGTAACCTACCGCAACTGCAATCAAAATAAACACACAAAAACCAATCACTCCTTTTAATAGTAGCGATGTTTTTGATTGAGTTAACACTGACTCCTCAGCATAAATTAGCTGCTTAGGTAGTAAGTATTGCTCGGGAATTTTATGAATAAATGCTTTTATTTTTTCATCTGACCAATGCGTATGGATAGCTAGCATAAAATCAGTCGCTTGCTCTTGGTTCAACGGCAATAGATTAAATTCTGACGTTAAACTATCCGTTGACTTATCCAATGCTTTAAACAATGGCATAGCCCACGATGTATCGCCAACTAATAATATATTAAATTGATTCCGTCGCCCTGCGATACGGTTAAACTCATTGACCGACTGCCATAGCATTCCTAAAGCGCCATGATTTAGTTCATGAGCATTATCAATCACGATTAATAATGACTGACCAAGAAACTTGATTCGACTATTAACAATCTGGGATAAAGGAAGGCTGGTATCTAAGAAGTCGTCTGTTGCTATCTCACAAGCTATTTGCTGCTTTAGTTCAGCCTCTGAGACCGCAGACTTATAATTGAGATGTATTACCTGTGAATTTAACTGGCTATTTTGTAATTGCGCACAAAGATAGCTTTTACCGACACCGCTTGGTCCATGCAAAAAAGACATCAAGCTGTAGTTTGAAAACGCAAGTTCTAAACGTGATAACAACTGCACCTGCGTTTCCACAGTTACATCCATCGCTGAGACTTTGCTATGAGATACAGCCGTCATTAGTTAATAATACTGATAAGCTTTACTAGTGTGACTCAATTGCAGAACTTAGAATAGAGTCACTAATATTAGAAACCAATTCAGCACTGCCTATTGATGTAGGTAGAATAAAGCGCAACTGCCCTGCCAAGACTTTTTTATCCACCGACATATGCTCAATAAATGAAGCAAAGTCCATACCCTTAGGTTTGGTAACAGGTAGGTTATATTGCTCAAAAATAGCTTTGATATCCTTATTTTCCTGTTCTGTTATTAGACCTAATAATAGCGCCGTCTTAGCAGCAATTACGGTTCCCGCAGCCACTGCTTCACCATGTAACCACTGGCCGTATCCTTGCTCAGATTCAATGGCGTGGCCAAAGGTATGACCTAAGTTTAACAGGGCTCTGACACCATTCTCACGTTCATCTTGCGCAACAACATCAGCTTTAATTTGACAGCATCGTGCAATCATATGAATTAGAGCACTAGTATCTAAACTTTCGATTGCACGGTTATTTTCTTGAAGCCATTCAAAAAAAGTTTTATCCCATATGATTCCATATTTAATCACCTCAGCCATACCAGCAGCAAACTCTTGCGCCGGTAAAGTTTGTAAGCAATCAATATCAATAAATACAGCATGAGGTTGGTAAAAAGCACCTATCATGTTTTTACCTAAGGGGTGGTTAACTGCTGTTTTACCACCAACACTAGAATCAACTTGCGACAATAATGTCGTCGGGATCTGGATAAAAGCGACACCGCGCTGATAACACGCAGCAGCAAACCCGGCCATGTCACCTATCACACCACCGCCTAAAGCAACAATACAGGTATCACGCCCATGCTTACCGCCAAGTAAGCCATCAAAAATTAAGTTAAGCGTTTCTAAGGTTTTATAAGATTCTCCATCAGGTAACACAACCTGATCTACGATTCTATCAGCTTGGGTCAAACTGCTAATAGTTTGCTCTAAGTACAATTCAGCAACTGTAGTATTAGTGATAACCATGACTTTTTTAGCCTTAATATGGCGTGTTAGTAATTCACTATTACTTAGAAGTTGTTGGCCAATATAAATTGGGTAACTACGTTCACCTAACTGTACATTGAGCTGTTTCATAGAATTAAAAACCTAATTTTTCAATAATTTCTTTAGCAACCAATTTTGCACTTTGATCATCAGTACGGACAGTTAAATCAGCAATCTCTTCGTATAAAGGATTACGCTTAGCTGCCAGATCTTCCAATACTTGTCGTGGGTTCTCAGTTTGTAATAACGGTCGACGCTTATCACGCTGAGTGCGCGCTAATTGCTTTTCAATTGTCGTTTCAAGGTAAACAACGAAACCACGAGCAGAAAGCTTGTTACGAACATCTTTAGTGATGATTGAACCGCCGCCCGTTGCCAAAACAACGCCTTGCTTTTCTGTTAAATCTTCGATAACTGCCGCTTCACGTACGCGAAAACCATCTTCGCCTTCAACATCAAATACCCAAGCAATTTCAGCACCAGTACGACGCTCAATTTCGCTATCAGAGTCAAAAAACTCTAAGTGAAGTTGTTGTGCAATCTGTCTACCAATTGTGCTTTTGCCGGCGCCCATTGGCCCGACAATATAAATATTTCTTTTTTCAGCCATTATCACTAATCTATATAATTAAGCTTCAGTAAGGTTTGTCCTTACCCCTCGAGCCTTGAGCTAACCCCTTTATCTTTTTAAGGTGTCGCACCTTTTTTAGCGTTCACAATCGCTAAAATCGAACCCAGTATTTTTACATTAAAAAAGTACTCGGCAATCATTTCAAGGCAAATTTAGCGAAGCATTATCTCAATAACCGAGCAGTAAAGGCAATAGCTCAAGTCGAAGTTTTAGAGTTTCAATAAAAAAAGCTAGAGCCCTTAGCGGTAACTCTAGCTTTTTAAACTATATAATAGTAAATCGCAATTAGCTAAAACTACGACTTAACATCATTTAATATTCTCGGTGTAACAAATATTAGTAACTCACGGCGTTCGGTAAACTCTTTTTGTGTTCTAAACAACCAACCAAGTAGAGGTACGTCACCTAGCACAGGTACCTTAGTTACCGCATTAATCAACTGCTGTTGATAAATACCGCCTAAGACAACGGTTTGCCCGTTATTAACTAATACCTGTGTACCAATTTTTTGTGTATTGATCGCGACGGCTTCACCGATTGCCGTTTTAACCGTATCACCACGTGCATCTTGGGTGATCAACAAATCAAGAATAACGCGACCGTCAGGTGTAATATGGGGAGTTACGCGTAACGATAATACAGCAGGTTTAAAGGTTACCGTTGTCGCACCACTTGAAGCAGCAGAAACATAAGGGATTTCTGTACCTTGTTCAATAAATGCAGGCTTTTGGTTTGCAGTGGTAATGCTTGGGCGAGCAATGATTTCACTCTTGTTTTCTCGCTCTAATGCAGAAAGCTCTAAATCTAAAATTAGCCCGTCCGCTAGCTTTGCAATTTGAAAAGCAATTGTCCCTGCAGGCTCAGCTACTGGTAAGTTAACATTTAAACGGTCACTTAAACTAGGGATCACACCGCCACCTGCGTTGCCAGCACCCGTTAAATTCCCCGAAGAAGCGCCATCACTAAAGGTATCTGTTACTCCCCAGCGAATACCGAACTCTTCATTGACATTGTCACTAACCGTCACAATTCGTGCTTCAATAACAACTTGCTTCACCGCCACATCCACAACTTCGATTAAGCGACGCACATCATCAAGCTTTTTAGCAGTATCTTGTACTAACAATGTATTGGTTCGCTCATCAACCGCCACAGAGCCACGCTCAGATAAAAGCTGACTTTCACCACCATCGAGTAATAAAGCAACGTCTCTCGCTTTAGCATAGTTAATTTGAATATACTCAGAATACACAGGGACAAGTTGTTCAACATCTTGATTTGCTTTTAATTCTGCTGCTTCCCTAAGGGCTAACTCTTCAGCTGGAGCAACTAATAATATATTACCTTCAATTCGTTTATCTAAGCCTTGCATCTTCAAAATCATATCAAGGGCTTGATCCCAAGGCACATCTTCTAGTCTTAATGTCACATCACCATCAACACTGTCACCAGTGACTAGGTTAAAATTATTGAAGTCAGCAATAATTTGTAACGCTGTTCTCACAGCCACACTTTGAAAGTTTAGCGTCATGACTTTGCCTTTATAGACAACTTTCTTCACTCTTTCACTTGGACGAGTAACTTTCTTCGGCGGCTCTTTAACCGTTAAAATAAGTTCACTACCAATTTGTTCATGTTCAAATGAGAATGGCTTCATCGTTTCAATGATGACCTTAGCCCCTTCACCATCTCTAAATGTCTCAAAGCTCCTAACAGGAGTCGCAAAATCAACAACATCCATCGTATAAAGGTCGGCTTCAGAGATTTCAGAACCAAGTAGATCAATTTCTATCCGACTTCCATTTTGCTTAACGTTAGCGGCTAGAGATTCATTATTAAACGTGATTCTTAGCTGTCCTGCTTTAGCTTCATTTAATCTAAAATCAAGTGAATCAATCTTATTAATATAGCTACTGTCAGGAGCCTCTGTTTGTTGTTCGGCCAGAGGGGTAGGCGTCGGTTCTGCTTTCGTTGCTATCGCCGCGGTAGCTTCGACAGGAGCGATGGTAGCTGGGGTATTTTTACCTAAGATTAAAGTGTAATTCCCACCCGTTATACTATGCTCATATTTAACAACCTCCTCAAGGGCAATCGTTAAATTCAATGCGTCATTAATATTCTTTGGCGTTATCGATATAATACCCGCAGCGTTATCGGGAAATGTATTAAGCTCTAAGGCATTACTAGCACCAGGGAATTTCACCACTAATTGGGCAGGTTCAATACTGAAATCAGTGCTGCTTGCGTTGATATTCTCATCAAAGACAAACTCAAGCTTAACTCGCTTATTAGCGACATCTGTATAACGAACGTCTATCAATTCTGCTGCATTGGCCATAAATGGTAAGGCTAATATCAGCATCAAACACTTTTTCATCGTAAAATTACATGCCACTGTCAATCTCCTTGGCAATTTTTTATTTATATCTAATCGCATAAGTACGCCTACTCTTCAACATTTAAAGCGAGAGAATTATTTCGTTCTACCCAACAGCCCGATCCATCGGGCACGATTTCAATTATCTCAATTTGTTGCTCACTAACTTGAGTAATTTGTCCATGGAATAGGCCTATATAATGCCCTGTTCCCACTTTATATACATCACCATCATTTGTTTGAATAAGTGCCCATAATTCACCATCAAAGCCTATGGAGCCTCGCATTGACAAACTATCTAGGGCGTAGGCTTCTAATAATGACTTGTTACGATTAATATCTGGTTGTAAACAATCTCTCGATTGTGAAATGATATCTAAGGTCAGTTCTTGTTGAGGTCCTACAAAAGGGCTCCTCAAGAAACTTGCACTATACTCGAAATGCTTGAATGGTAACGGTTCAGGCATTGGTTCGATCGCAATTCCTTCCGTTTGTTTTACCGCAGCGACGAATTGTTGGACCTCAGTCATATCATCATTACACGCAGTCAAGAGAGGAGCCAATAATAATAAACTTAATAATCGTTTCATTATTGCCCCTTATAGCGATAAGTCTTCGCTACAACGTTAAAGTCCAAACTCTCTATTTGAATACCCGCTTGTTTCTCTTTGACGATTGCAAATTCATGTAGACTTACAATTCGTGGCAATTTAGCAACTTCACTAACAAACTTGCCAAACTGATGATAATCACCGGTCACATCGATATGTAAAGGTAGCTCAGTATAAAACTCCTTTTCTACCTCATCGCCCCACTTTATTAGGGTGATTTTTAGCCCGGCAGATGTAGCAATAAACGTTATATCATCAAGTAAACCTGGAGTTTCATGAGTCGCAGGTAGCTTTTTTAACATTTGTGCTAACTGCACTTCCATCTGAATCATTTGTTCTTGATACGCGCCCAAATTAAACGCTAATCGATGTTTGTTTTCATATTCGTAACGTAGCTTACTCTCTTGCTCAGAGCCACGATCTAAATCATCCAACAAATCACTTATTACAAAGAAATAGCAGGCAAAAAGCGTTAAAACAAATACTAAAGCAATAGCAACCATTTTAACCGATTGGGGCCAAGAGCCTGAGTATTTTAAGTCTAGATCCACATCTCTAAATTCAGATAGATCGAATGACATTCTACTGCCCTCCTTCATCAATCGTTGAGTTTATGTCAACGCGCAAATAGAAAGCATTAAGCTGTCTCAATGAAGTATCTTCAGTATTTATTTGTTGCACTAAAGGGTCTTTATACCACTGAGAATTCTCAATATTACGCAGCATATTCGCTAAGTGGTTATTCGATTCCGTTAGGCCCTCAATCCACAGTGAGTTACCCTTACGTTCAACCTTGGTGAGATAAACCCCTGATGAAGTGACAGCTGCCAAGCTATCTAATAAGTGAGTAGATAAGTTACGAGTATTCTGGAGGCGCTCAATTAAGTCCATGCGTTTACGAAGGCTATCCTTGGCGCGTCTGAGCTCCTTTATTTCAACAATTTTATCATCTAATAATGAAATTTCACTTTGTAGGTAACGGTTCTTACTGTCTTGTAGTGTAATTTTACTGGAAATGAAATAAATCACTAATAGAGAGATCGCTATAGCTACAAGCAAAGACGCTCCAGCCATCAAATTAAATTGGTTTTGCCGTTGCTTTTTTGCTTCTTCACGCCATGGTAGTAGATTAATTGCAACCATTAACAAAAACTCCTCAGTGCTAAGCCACTAGCCACCATATACAATGCACCTTCCTTGTTTAAGCGATCAAAATCAATTGAACTATCAACTTCACATTGAACAAATGGCTGAGCAATCACGGCTGGAATATTAAGCTCTTCACTCAACACATTATCTATCCCCGCAATTTCAGAACAACCACCAGAAAGAATCAATCGAGCAACATCATTACTATTCTTTGATGTTGAATAAATTTGTAGTGTGCGACGAATCTGTTGAATCATTGCAGTTTGAAAAGGAGCAAGTACTTCAAAAACATAATTTCTCGGCAACTCATCATTAACCTTTGCTAACTCTGCGTCCTTAGAGTCCATTCCATAATAGGACACTATCGATTGTGTAAATTGATCGCCGCCAAACGCCTGCTCTTTAACAAAAATGGTTTCACCGTTATGTACCACCGCCATAGTCAACATAGACGCCCCGATATCAACTAAAGCGATCGGTTTATCGGCATCAGCCTCTGGTACTTGATGTTTCACAAGTTCAAAAGCACGCCCTAATGCATAACCTTCAACATCCATCACTTTCGCCTGTAACTTGCCACCTTCAATAGCAGAAACACGAGCTTCAACTAACTCGGTTCGTGAAGCAATGAGTAATACATCAATCTTTTCAGGGTTATTTTCATTTTGCTGGATAATTTCAAAGTCTAGACTAACTTCGTCAAGTGGGTAAGGAATCAAATTATCGGCTTCAATCTCAATTTGGGCCTCAAGTTCATCTTCATTCTGAACTGCGTTCATATAAATTGTCTTGCTGATAACGCCTGAACCAGAAACGGCTGCAGCAACCAAGCTTTGATTCTTTGGTAGTTTTCCTTTAATTTTCCCTATAACCGATGCCACAGTTTGTACATCAGCGATAGCGTTATCAACGATAGCCCCTTGGGGTAATGGAAGAGAAGTAACAGATTCTACTTTGTAACCGTTTGATGACTTACTCAACAGAATCGACTTTACTGCGTAAGAGCCAATATCCATGCCAATAAGTTTAGAGTTTTGAGTCTTCATCAAACTAGCAAACATATCTATAGATCCATCTAAAATTAAAGTAACGTAATATAACAACCTACGTACATTTTAATCAATATTCAACTTAAACACAGCATTATTGTTATATTTATTAAGATAATATTAATCATTAGTCGACTATTATTAAAAATATTCTTACTGATTTTATTTAATAGCACTTATAATAGCCACAAAATGCACACCTCTCCAAAACTTAGGGTTAATTCATTGAAATTTATAAAATGGATATTAAAAGCTTCAATCATTCTGACCATTGTCGGCTGTGTTTCATTGGTAGGTCTCTATAAATACCTTTCGCCAGACTTACCTGATGTAAAAAGCTTAAAACAAATTGAATTACAAATTCCACTTCGAGTGTTTACTGAGGATGGCTTGTTAATATCTCAATATGGTGAAAAGCGACGTATACCATTAACTTTAGACCAAATTCCGCAAGATATGCTAAATGCATTCTTAGCCATTGAAGATTCTAGATTTTATCAACATCCAGGCATTGACCCTATTGGTATTACTCGAGCAGCGATCAGCTTAATTGTCACTGGGGAGAAAAAGCAAGGGGCAAGTACCATTACTCAGCAAGTTGCTCGAAATTACTTTTTAACTCGAAAGAAGACATTCACGCGAAAAATAAAAGAAGTGTTTCTCGCTTGGAATATAGAACAAGAACTAACCAAGGATGAAATATTTTTACTTTATTTAAATAAAATTGCCCTTGGTCATCGTTCATTCGGTGTTGGTGCTGCCGCCCAGGTTTATTACGGCAAGGAAGTCCACGAATTAACCCTAGCCCAAATGGCTGTCATTGCAGGTCTGCCAAAGGCACCATCTGCATTGAACCCAATTCGCTCACCAGAACGTTCTCGCGCGCGCCGTAACTTAGTTTTGGCCCGGATGTTGGATCTAAAATTTATTTCTCAAGAACAATATGACGAAGCGAAAAATGCGCCCACAACAGCTAAACGACACGGTGCGCAAATTGATTTGTATGCTCCGTATTTAGGTGAGATGGTTCGCTCTTATATGGTTGAAAAATATGGGTTAGAAGCAGCTTATTCAAAAGGTTTTAATGTCTACACAACCGTACCGTCACATCTTCAATTAGCGGCACAACAGGCCGTTAAAAAGAACATTGTTAGCTATGACGAACGTCACGGCTATCGTGGCCCAGAAGCTCAACTATGGCAAGCTGAACCACAAAAACAATCAAAAATACCCGTAGAGCCACCAGCACGAGAAAATGTATTAGCTCATTTAGCAGGCATCAAGACTTTTAAAGGCTTACTGCCCGCGGTAGTTGTTGAAACTGAAGAGCAACAACTTAACGCTATTCTCGCTTCAGGCGAAGTCATCACAATTAATTGGAACGGTTTAAAGTGGGCAAGACCTTATATCAGCGACGACAGTCAAGGTAAAGCACCAAAAATTGCCAGTGATATAGTGACACCTGGAGCCGTTGTCCGGGTCAAAAAAATAGCAGACCAATGGCAACTGTCTCAAATTCCAGAAGTCAGTAGTGCATTTGTTTCTCTTGACCCAAATGATGGGGCCATAAAGTCAATTGTTGGTGGGTATGATTTTGCTAAGAGTCAATTTAATCGCGTCACTCAAGCAAAGCGTCAAATCGGATCTAACATTAAACCATTCATCTACTCACACGCAATGGAGCGCGGCTATACTCTGGCAAGCATCGTTAATGATGTTCCAATTACCAAGTGGGATAAATCTCAAGGATCGGCATGGCGTCCTAAGAACTCACCACCGGTTTACAACGGTCCAACTCGTTTACGTTTAGGATTAGCTCAATCAAAAAATGTCATGTCAGTTAAATTGATCCAGCAATTAGGCATTAAACAAACAATTGACTATTTAACTAAGTTTGGTTTTGGTCGTGGTGACCTTCCTTATGGCGAATCACTTGCGTTAGGCTCTGCGTCCGTTAGCCCGTTGAGTGCAGCGGTAGGTTACGCCACGTTCGCCAACGGTGGCTTTAAGATTACCCCTTACTTTATCGACCGTATCGAAGATCAATCTGACACTCCTGTCTTTATATCGAACCCTGCTGTGGCTTGCCCAAGCTGTCAATCAACAGCTACAGCTAACTCCGCAGACTTAGAAGATAGCAGTGCGATCAAACTAGCCCCTCGTGTCATCTCTGAACACAATGCATTTTTAGTATCTCAAATGATGCGGAGCGTTGTTACTGGTGGTGGAAGCTGGAAAAATGGTACAGGTTGGGCCGGTACGGGGTGGCGCGCAGGTGTATTAAAACGCCGTGACTTAGGTGGAAAAACGGGAACAACTAATGATTCGAAAGATACTTG
Source organism: Psychrobium sp. 1_MG-2023 (assembly GCF_030689115.1). Taxonomy (NCBI): domain Bacteria; kingdom Pseudomonadati; phylum Pseudomonadota; class Gammaproteobacteria; order Alteromonadales; family Shewanellaceae; genus Psychrobium; species Psychrobium sp. 1_MG-2023. The sequence continues at coordinate 18,247 of NZ_JAUYVJ010000011.1, forward strand.
GTTTTCAGGTGTTACCCCCAGCTTAGTCGCGACATCTTGGGTTGGGTTTGATAACCCATCACGCGCATTAGGCCGAGTATTTCGCAATAAAAATTTAGGTAAGAAACAAATTACAGGTAAAGAAGCTGGCGCCAAGACAGCGCTACCAGCATGGGTTGACTACATGCGTGTCGCTTTAAAAGATTACCCTCAACGAATTAACCCTGTACCACAAGGTATTAAAACAGTCCGTATTGATCGAGCAACCGGTTTACTCACAACCAAGGTTGATCATACATCTCGTTTCGAGTATTTCATTGCAGGAACTGAACCGAAAAAACACGTGAAACAACCTGAAGTTTTCGTTGATAGCCCAGAGAAAAAATCTCACTTTGACGACGATATCTTTTAGTGCATTTAGTACTTTAAGTAACATAAAAAACGGTGTCGATTGACACCGTTTTTATTTTAACTACCGTTACTATTAATTCCGTTAATTAAGTGACCAATTAATGAAATTTCTATAACTAATAATTACCTATTAGGTAATTATAAATTCCATGGCTATCTCATCACAAGCCATCTTTTTCGGACAGCCTTCACAGTCTTTAATGACTTTCTCTGGCAGAGTTTCTTTTTCCAGCTCTGTGAAGCCATGCTTCTCGAAGAACTGTGGTACTCGTGTTAATACAATTACACGCTGAATTTCAAGGTCTCTAGCACGTTGTAGCATATGATCAACTAGTGCTTTGCCCTGTCCAACACCTTGATGGTCAGTATTAATACCTACCGAGCGAATCTCGGCTAAGCCTGTTCCGTAAATATAGAGAGAAGCACAACCAACAACAGACTCTTCATCTACTGCAACCGAGAAATCTAAAATACTATTAAGCACATCAAAGCGGCTACGTGGTAATGTTTCACCAACTTCAGACCAGTGTGCAATAATTTCAGTGATGGCATCAACATCGGTTAACTTGGCATGACGAACATTCATCAGCTCAGCTTTATGCGCATTGAGACGTTGTTGCATATTACCCATCGCATTTTGAACTTGCTCTTCGCTACTACCACCAACCACTTCTGCAGAGCTAATATCTTGCTTGACCTCAATGCGTTGCTCATCTAATGCCGACATCACACTTGTTAATGATGTACCACCAAGGACTTCACGTTTTGCTAGGCAAGCATCAATAGTTAAATGCTGATAAACATCTGACTCAATCACTTCCGAGAACTCTTTGAGCTGCTCTAAAGTAAAGTCTTCTAATGGAAGTTGACGTGAGATAGCTGACACTACAACTTCACCAACAATATGGTGCGCTTCTCTAAATGGAATATCTTTAGATACTAAGTAATCTGCTAATTCCGTCGCGTTTGCGTATCCTTGCTGTGCAGCTGCTAACATTCTTGGTTTATTCGTTTTCAACCCTTCAAGAACCATCGCCGCCATTTCAAGACAATCGCCCCAGTTATCAAGAGCGTCAAATAACCCTTCTTTGTCTTCTTGCATGTCTTTGTTATAAGCAAGAGGCAAGGCTTTGAGTGTCATCATAATTGCGCTGAGTGAACCATAGACACGGCCAGTTTTACCACGGATAAGCTCTAAAGCATCTGGGTTTTTCTTCTGTGGCATTAATGACGAACCAGAGGTCACATTATCAGCAAGTTCAATGAACCCAGCCTCCCCAGAGTTATAGAAAATTAAATCTTCTGCCATACGTGACAGATGCATCATCGAGATACTAGCATCTGCTAGCAGCTCTAAAACATGATCACGGTCGGACACTGAATCTAAACTGTTTTGGGTCGCTTGCTTAAAACCAAGATCTCGCGCTAAAGCGTGACGATCGATAGGGTAAGCAGTTCCAGCTAAAGCACCGGAGCCCAGAGGGCATCGGTCAAGACGATCGGCAGTATCTCTCATTCTGCTTAGATCGCGCTCGAACATCTCAACGTAAGCTAAACACCAATGACCAAAGCTAATTGGTTGCGCACGCTGTAAATGAGTGTAACCTGGCATCACCGTATCTTGTTCACGCACGGCCAAATCTAAGAGAGCTTGCTGTAATTTAACTAGTAGCTCACACAGTTCTACTGATTGCTCTTTACACCAAAGTTTTAAATCAGTAGCTACTTGATCATTACGGCTACGACCAGTATGAAGTTTTTTACCTAAATCACCGACTTTTTCAATTAATTTAGACTCAACCCAGCTATGAATATCTTCAGCATCACTTTGCAGGATTTTACTAGGGTCTTGCGATACCTCTTCCGCTAATTCATTAAGTGCACGCTCAAGATCTTGCTGCTCTTGCGAAGTCAATACATTCACTTGCTCGAGCGCACGCGACCAACTAATTGAACCAGTGATATCTTGCTTTGCTAAACGGTAGTCAAACCGTAGTGAATCATTAAATAATTTAAATCTATCATCTGCGGCTTGTGTAAACCTTCCGCCCCATAGTGCTGCCATTGCCCTACCCTCACTAAACTGCTATTTATTTATATTTTTTATAATTAACTTAATTTAAAGTCGAAACTAAACATTAAGCTAATAATGTAATTAACACTGCGTTTTGAGCATGCATTCTATTTTCTGCTTGCTGCAGTACTAGGGACTTGTCCCCATCAAACACTTCTTGAGTAACCTCTTGGCCAATATGTGCCGGTTGACAATGCATAAAGTAACCAATTTCTAATGAATCCATCATCTGTTGATTCACTTGATAAGGAGCAAATTTATCTTTGATATCTTCATAACTAACATCATCACCCATTGAAATCCACGTATCAGCATAAACAGCATCAGCGTTCTGAGCCGCTTTAGGGTCTGTTGACAACTCAAGCGAACCACCATAGTGCGCAGCTAATGCCTGAGCTTCCAACACAACTTTACCATCTGGGAAACAACCTTCCGGACATATCACCACCATCTCAGCACCCGTAATGGCTGCAGCAAACATTAATGAGTGAGTCACATTGTTACCGTCACCGATATAGGCAAGTTTAACGTTAGATAAATCGTCAAACTGTTCACTTAATGCTAAAAAGTCAGCTAAGCCCTGACAGGGGTGATACATATCACTTAATGAGTTAACCACAGGAACGCGACCATGCTCAGCAAGCTCTTCAACAGTTTTATGACTGAAGGTGCGAGCGACAATACCGTCAGCCCAACATGAAATATTTTTAGCAAAATCCGCCACTGATTCACGCTTGCCTAATGCGCCATTATTTTGATCAAGATAAACCGTATGACCACCCAACTTAGCAATACCAATATCAAAAGTAACACGAGTTCGTAATGATGGTTTTTCATATAGCGTTACGATACTCTTACCAGCAAGTGCTTGGCTAAACTCACTTGGATTCGCTTTAACTTGCTTAGCTAGCTCTAGGAGGCCGAGCAGTTGCTCTTGGCTTAAATCTTTTAGGGTCAATAAATGTTGTAACTTTTCCATAATCTTTCTCTTTAAACCGCGTTACTTTCAATTAAGGTGCCGCACACACCACCGTCTACTAAGGCTAATAATTGTTGTGGCTCTTGCCAGCTGGCAATCACAATAGAATCACCAAGAGCGTTTGCTGTTGCGAAAGCTGTATCAACCTTTACTTTCATACCGCCAACAATCACATCATCAGCAACTAATTGCTGAGCTAGTTCTGGCGATAATTTACTAATTAGCTGCTTATCACCATCTAATACACCGGGAACATCGGATAATAAAATCAGCTTTGCATTTAATAACTGAGCAATCACTTGCGCGGCTTGATCTGCATTAACATTTAGTAAGTTACCTGCTCCATCATCAGCAATTGAGCTAATTACCGGTACAAAGCCACTGGCTAACAACGAGATAAGCAAACTACGCTCATGGGCTTGGCACTGACCAACCTGACCTAAACGGCTATCAAGGTAGTCACTGGTGACTATGTCACCATCAGCTAAACTTAAACCGACTGTCTTTAGACCCGTTGATTTAGCACACGCAACTAACTTTTTATTTGCAGCACCGGCAAGTGCACCAGCAACTAGATCAATTTGGCTTTGGGGCGTAACTCGAAGGCCATCAAGCTTTTCACTTTGCATACCAGCTTGGCTCAGCCACTCTTCAACTAAGCAACCCCCCCCATGCACTAAAACGACATGAATATCTTGCTCTGTTAATTGTGCAATCGTCGTAAAAAGTGCCTGCTGACCACTGGTTGATTCAAGTAATGCACCACCAACTTTAATAACTAACGGTTGTTTCATGCTACCTCCGTCAAGCCAAAGTGAATTAAGATACATTGTAAGCCCTGACCAGCAGCACCTTTAAGTAGGTTATCAATGGCTGAAGCCACCACTAAATGACCACTCTGAGCATCATATTTCCAAGCGATATCGCAAAATGGTGTGCCTGCCACTTGGTCAATTTTAGGCCAACTTTCATCTCTCACTCGAACTAATGGTTTATCTTCGTAAACCCCATAAGCAGCTGCTAGTTGCTCTGCTGTAACCTTATCGTTTAATTTGACGGTAATGGTTGCCAAAATTCCACGTTTAAAATTACCTAAATGAGGTGTAAAAATAACAGGGCAACCCAGTTGCGTTGTTATTTCAGGTTGATGGCGGTGGCCAAGCACGCCATACGGAGTTAAGCTGACTTCACAAAAGCTATTTACCATGCTCGCTTTACGACCAGCACCTGTGACACCACTCACAGCATTAATCACCGGCCACTGATTACTATCTAACAGGTTATTTTCAAATAAAGGTTTAAGTGCAAGCAAGGATGCTGTTGGGTAACAACCAGGTACCGCAATTAACTTAGACGTTCTGATGGCTTGTGCATTCCACTCCGCTAACCCATAAACCGCTTCGCTTAATAACTCAGGGTGTTGATGATTGAAACCATAATACTCATCAATGTAGCTACCCTCTTTAAAACGGTATGCGCCCGATAAGTCAAAGACACTTAAGCCCGCTTGATGGAACTCAGCTGCAAGTGCATGACTTACTTCATGGCTTGTAGCAAGTACAACTGCATCATTATTTTCTTTAATTGCAGCCATTGCTTCATTTGTTAAAGGCTGCAACTGATGTGAAAAACGCCCACTAAATTGCGGATAAAGTGCATTAATATCTCGGCCTTTATCTTCGCTATTTTCTGAAACATATAAACCACTAACTCTCAATTGTGGATGCTGTTCTACTAATTGACACATTTCAGCACCGGTGTATCCACTAGCGCCAACAATAGCTATACTAATCATAATATTAAAATCACTTAAATAGGGTTAACTTAAATAAATAGAAATGTCGGTAACGCGAAAAGACCGACGCAATAAACAATGTGTTTATCGTCGTCGGTTAAAGGTGTGTTTACTTAAAGAGATAAAATGGCTCATTGCACTTTTCTAACTAAAACTATTAAGGCAATATTGCCAACAACCTCAGTATAACGACAACATATAATTATGCAACAAAAATGCATAATTATTTATTAACTACATTATGAATAAAAATATTATCGTGATTGGTAGTGGATGGCTAGGTAGCCCTTTGTCTAAAGCCCTTGCACAATCAGGCCATAAAGTCACAGCAACGACCACCAGTACAGACAAACTCGCGCCGCTGAATGAGCAAGGTTTTGATTTAATTTTACTTAATAGCCAAAAGCTCATACAGCAAGATCAAGCCATGTGGCCACAAATAAATGCTGACTTAATGATCATCACCATACCACCACAGCGAGGGCAGACTGATTATTTCGAACAACTCAAAGTGTTGGCACAACTTGCTTTAAATAATAAGGTCCGGCAATTATTATTTATTAGCTCCTCATCTGTCTGGGCAAATTGCCACGGCATGATTACCGAGCAAACAACTGCCAACCCTATGACTGCCACGGGGCAAGCTATGGTTAATTTCTCTCAATGGTTGCACCAGTCAGCACTCGACGCGACAACTCTTCATTTAACAGGATTAATTAACGAACAACGCCATCCCGGGCGTTTCCTCGCAGGTAAATCCGCTTTATCACAAGCCAACGCAGCAGTTAACTTAATTCATCAGCAAGACTGTATCGGTTTAATAGAAAGGATTATTGATAAACAATACTGGGGACACCAAGCCATTGGCTGTGCTCCTAGTCATCCAACACGAAGAGAGTTTTATATTAAAGCTGCTCAAAGGTTAGGGTTAGAGCCTCCTACATTTAATGACGCAGGAATCGTTCAACAAGAAAACGATACAAAAATCATTAACGCTCAAGCTACTGCGACGGCACTTGATTATCACTATCAGATCAGCGATTTAATAAAGTGGCTTCACTCCACCTAGCACTTTAAGCACCCGCTCAATTGTAATCATAATGTTGAACGATGTAATGGAAAGATAAAAAACCGAGACTATTCAATCTCGGTTTTTCTTGTTCCAACAACGTTATTCATTTAATTAAGCTAAAAACACCCGAGGGTTAAGTTCAACCTCTGTTGTTAATTCAGCCAATAATAATGGCGCTGTTGCTGCCAGGCTTTTTTCTACATTTACCACGAGCCCATTAGCCTGCTTGCTGATAACTATTTGCTCTGCACGCTGCCCTTGATAACGGCCACTAATGATCACAGCCAAACGTAAACAGCTAATCAGATCATGCACTCTCTCTGCACTACAGCACGCTTGCTGTTCGAGTAAACCTGAATTAAGTGGATTCTTGTAATTACCGACCAATGCCACCACAAGCTTTTTTTGCTCTGTCGTAAAGCCAGGCATTACTAAATTTGCTAGCAAATAAGCACCATGACGCTGACCTTGTAAAAACTCCACGCTTAAGCCCACCTCGTGCAACTGCGCCGCACAACTTAACATCGCCAGTTCGATCGTATCAAAGCCAAATGGCGTAGCAATATTTACCGCAAGTTCAGCTACATTCTGTGCATGCAGTGTATCGACTTGAAAGCGTTGCTGCAGATGCTGACAAGTACGTGCTGTAACATCATGCTCAGTCAATGCGTCGCTACCACTAAGCAATTGGGCAATAAGCCCTTCACGTAATGCCCCTCCAGAAGCAACCATGGTCTCTATAGAAAGGTTTCTAAAAAGCATGATCAATATCGCCACACCGCTAGCAAAAACCGGTGCACGTTCAGGTTGCAAGCCAACGAGTGCTAATTTATCAACGGAACCGCACGCAATGACTTGTACCATTAATGCTTCAAGCTTAGCTAAAGTGACCTGTTCGGTTTCACCTTGAGCTATTAAAACTTCTTGTACCGCTTGTACAGAACCCGAAGCACCTAGCGTTAACTGCCATTGATGATTCAGGTAGTCCTGCTTAACTGAGGCTAACACTTGCGCAGCCTGTTCGATGGCGACCTCAAAATTAGCCTGAGTTAATAAGCCACCGCTAAAGTAACGTTCGATCCACGTCACGCAGCCCATGTTCAAACTATTGAGTACAATAGGCGATAAGCCTTGCCCAAGAATAAGCTCAGTACTTGCACCGCCAATATCAATAATTAAACGCTTATCGGCACTGTTACTTGAAACCGCCATCCCATGATATATCAGGGCAGCCTCTTGCTCGCCGCTGATCACGTCGATACGCTGGCCAAGAATCTGTTGACCTTTTTCGCAAAAAATCTCTGAGTTTTTTGCTAAGCGTAAAGTCGCTGTAGACACGACACGGATATTTTCTTTTGGAATATGAGCCAAACGTTCAGCGAACAACTCAAGGCATTGCCAGCCGCGCTCCATCGCTTCTAGACTTAGATTACTATCGTGGTCCAGCCCCGAAGCTAGGCGTACCTTACGCTTAACTTTTGAAATGATTCGTGGGGAGCCAGCAACTTGCTGTACTAGCAACATATGAAAACTATTAGAGCCTAAATCGATGGCTGCGTAAAAATCATCATGCATTCTAAAACTACTTCCTTTATCACCTAAACAACTGTGCTTTGGCTAATAGCGATAAGGCTATTAGCCATAGTAACCTTAGTGACGACGTGGGCGGTCGTTACGGTGCTGCTTGTTTGGGCCATTGTGTCGCTTAGGGTAATCTTTATTGTTTCTATCTTTATGTGGGCGAGCAATACGCTTTGGTGGTGCAATATCCGTAATCAGCGCATCTTTCTCATAATTGCTCACGGGAATTTGATGCTCAATATACTCTTCAATTGCCGGTAAATTTAATGCAAATTGCTCACATGCAAAGCTGATTGAATGTCCTTTAGCACCTGCACGACCAGTACGACCGATACGGTGAACATAGTCTTGCGCATCGTCAGGTAAATCGAAGTTAAACACATAATCAACATCAGAAATATGCAAACCTCGTGCAGCAACATCAGTCGCAACTAACACATCCAGTGCACCGGATGTGAATTGCTCTAAGATTCTTAAGCGTTTCTTCTGTGGTACATCACCCGTTAGTAGTCCAACACGATGACCATCAGCAGCCAAAAAGCCCCACACTTCTTCACACTTATGCTTCATGTTAGAAAAGACAATGGCTTTATCAGGCCACTCTTCTTCCATTAGCGTTAATAACAATGGAATTTTATCTTCATTGGCAGGATAGAAGATTTCTTCTTTAACATTAGTTGAGGTTTTCTGCGTAGGCTCAATTTCAATATGCTCAGGCTCATTCATATTATCATAAGCTAGTTCTCGTACTTTATATGATAACGTCGCTGAAAATAACATATTCAAACGTTCGTTAGCTTCTGGCATACGGCGGAAGATATAACGAATATCTTTAATGAAGCCTAAATCAAACATCCGATCTGCTTCATCTAATACAGCAGCTTGTACCGAACGTAAATCAATGAAACCTTGCTTCATAAAGTCAATTAAACGACCGGTCGTAGCAACAACAATATCAGCCCCTTTCTCTAGTTCAGCAACCTGCTTATCATAAGATTCACCACCATAAACTAACGCTAGTTTTATCCCCGTGCTTTGGGCTAATGGCTTAGCATCATTATAAATCTGAATCGCCAATTCACGCGTAGGAGCCATAATCACTGAGCGCACTTGATTTGCTTTGCGTGGCTCAGTCACAGGGTTCTTCAATAAGTGGTTGAACGTCGCAACTAAGAACGCCAGCGTTTTGCCAGTGCCCGTTTGAGCCTGACCTGCGATATCTTTGCCTTGCAATAAGTGTGGTAACGCCATTGCTTGAATGGGAGTACATTGCGTATAGCCAACACTGACTAGCGCTTGATGCAGCGTTTCAACAAGACCAAGCTGTTGAAACGTCTTTTCTGTTAAGTGTGTATTTTTCATCTCGTTAGCATATCAGTTCTAATTATAAAAAGCTGGAACGTTTCAAATATCTTAATTAAAAATTAAATTAGGGGTTGAAGTATCGCAACAATACCCTCATATTTGCGTTAAGGGAACATTTTCCCCTCATTAATAATCTTACGGAGAAAATCATGAGCGACACTATTATTCAGCTAACTGACGGCAATTTCGAACAAGACGTTATCAACGCAGACCGTCCTGTCATTGTTGATTTTTGGGCTGAATGGTGCGGACCATGTAAAATGATTGCGCCGATCCTTGAAGAAGTAGCAAAAGAATATGCTGACAAGGTGACCATTGGTAAACTGAACGTGGATCAAAATACAGAAACAGCACCAAAATACGGCATCCGCGGTATCCCAACACTACTATTATTCAAAGATGGTAATGTTGTAGCAACGAAAGTTGGCGCACTATCAAAAACTCAACTAATCGAGTTTATCGACGAGAACGCTTAATCAGCCTCCCGTTTAAAGGCACATTTTAGAGATATATTTCAAAATGTGCCTTATATTGCTTTACCCCGCCAAAAAATAATGCTAATTTATTGAGCGATTTTTATCGCGTCTGCCAAAACTGACCCAAGTTTTGTCACTCCTTTTTTCAACAACTAATCTTAAGTCAACAGACTTATTTGCAAAGACCCTTCAATATGAATCTAACCGAACTGAAGCAAAAGACGATTTCCGAGCTTTTCTCAATTGCCGAATCGATGGGGCTTGATCATTTAGCCCGAGCACGTAAACAGGATATTATTTTTGCCATCCTAAAATCTCACGCCAAAAGCGGTGAAGATATCTTTGGTGATGGTGTATTAGAAATCTTACAAGATGGTTTTGGCTTCTTGCGTAGCGCTGACGCCTCTTACCTTGCTGGCCCTGACGACATTTATGTCTCACCAAGTCAAATTCGTCGTTTTAATATGCGTACGGGTGACACCATTGCCGGAAAAATTCGTCCACCTAAAGATGGCGAACGTTATTTTGCTTTATTAAAAGTTCGTGAAGTAAACTTTGATACGCCTGAAAATGCGCGTAATAAGATTTTATTTGAAAACTTAACGGCAATTCACCCGAAAGAACGTTTTCGTTTAGAACGTGGTAATGGTGCGACTGAAGACTTAACAGCACGTATCATCGACTTATCAGCACCGATTGGTAAAGGCCAACGTGGTTTAATCGTAGCACCTCCGAAAGCTGGTAAAACGATGCTACTACAAAGCATCGCGCAATCGATTGCGATTAATAACCCAGAAGCTCACTTAATGGTTCTATTAATCGATGAGCGTCCGGAAGAAGTTACCGAGATGCGCCGCTTAGTTAAAGGCGAAGTTATCGCATCTACGTTTGATGAACCAGCAAACCGTCACGTTCAAGTGGCAGAAATGGTTATCGAAAAAGCGAAAAGTATCGTTGAACACAAAAAAGATGTCGTAATCTTACTTGATTCGATTACACGTTTAGCTCGTGCCTACAACACCGTAATTCCATCATCAGGTAAAGTATTAACCGGTGGTGTTGATGCCAACGCACTGCATCGTCCTAAACGTTTCTTTGGTGCTGCACGTAACATCGAGGAAGGTGGTAGCTTAACAATTATCGCAACTGCGCTTGTTGATACTGGCTCAAAAATGGATGAAGTTATCTATGAAGAGTTTAAAGGTACCGGTAACATGGAGCTTCACTTAAGCCGTAAGATTTCTGAAAAACGTGTTTACCCTGCGATTGATATTACTCGTTCTGGCACACGTCGTGAAGAATTACTCACAGGCCCAGCTGAACTACAAAAGAACTGGATTTTACGTAAAATTGTTCACCCGATGGGTGAAGTTGATGCGGCAGAGTTCTTAATTGACCGTCTAGCAATGACTAAGACTAACGATGAGTTCTTCGACTCAATGAAGCAAGCAAAGCCTAAGAAGTAACTAAGTTATTCAACGTTACTTCAAAAAGCCGCAATGATGCGGCTTTTTTTTCGGCTCAACCAATGCCAACAAGGCTGTCATAAAGCCCGCCCCCCATCAAACACACAATGATAATAAGAATGATGGCGCTGATGCCAGCCGTCACGCACACGGGAGTTAGCCCAAGGTAAAAGCCAAACTTAAAGTTGGTACTTTTTAACCAAGGGTTTAATAAAAGAAAGGTAAAGCTAGAGAGAAAAACGATGATAAAGTGAATTAAAAAAGCAACGGTACTACTGTCAGGTATGATATCAACAAGAGTGGTGATGGGCTGATTGCCAATATCTGGCATAATAAGGATATGAAACATAAATGGAACAATGCACAGCGCAGTAACATTAAACAACGAGCATAGCCACGCGATTGCAAGATATCGCTCTTGATTGACGATCAAGCGATGCATAATACTGACCTCTTTAACGAATAATTCATACCTATTCAAGCCGCGAAATTAGTCTAACCGTCATTTACTTGCTGCTTTTTTACCACTGAAAAATAAAAAATTAAAAAGCCCAACCAACTAAAACACAATGATAAAAGCGCCCAAATTAACTTATGATAGCCACGGGCCTTATTTGAGCACAACACGATAATTATTGGGACAAGAAAAAAATAAGAAGCTAATATCTGATACTAGCAATTGCAGGTTCATATTCATTTTAATATATTCATCCTTGATTTATATTGAAAAAATATTAGCTTTAATCGCTTGAAAAAGCAATCGCTTATCCAAGCACCTCTCCATTCTTACGTTAAGCCCATAACACCTTGGCACAATTCAAGCATATTTAATCATTCACTTAGTTCGGTTAGTAGAAATTTATATGACGTCATGCTCGTTAGTGCAGCACCTTAAACTATTACAGTTGCCAATTAGAGCAATAGTAATCATCTTATTTGTTGGCTTATATAGTACAGGTGGTTGGGCGAATGGCTATAGTAAAGCGACTGAATATAAAGAGAAATATGCCAAATCGCTGCAAAATAGCAAACTCTCACTTCGGCCATTACAGCCGTTAAAGACAAAGCCCAAAGTCAATAATCTCAAACCACTCCACCTTGCGCCACGCCCAAACCTTGACGGTCATTATTTTCAATACCATCACTATAAGGCGGCACAAAATATCCGCTCACTGCAGCCAAAAACGCCTAATCAACAAAAGCCATATCGTTAATCAGGTTGATAATCGATCGCTACCGAGTTTATGCAATAGCGCAACCCCGTTGCTGTTGGTCCATCATTAAATACATGCCCCAGGTGTGCATCACAATTAGCACAACAAACCTCGGTCCGCTCCATTCCATGAGTTGAGTCTCGGTGCAGCGTTACGGCTTTATTACCCGCCACATCATCAAAGCTAGGCCAACCACAGCCACTATCAAACTGACTACCAGCTTCAAATAACACACTGTCACAGCAGATACATTTATATTGCCCACTCTCTTTACAGGTGAGCCACTGCCCTGTAAAAGGACGCTCAGTGCCCTTTTCACGACAGACGTAATATTGTTCTGGAGTGAGCTTCTCACGCCATTGTTGATCTTTCATTTTGTTTTCCTATTCAAACTACCACCACATACTAAGCACAACCTGAAGCATGAATTAGCAGAGTTACGGGACGCCTTTCTTTTGGTTACTTTTCTTTGGCGAAGCAAAGAAAAGTAACTGGTGTGCTAAAGCAACCCTTACAGTATTTAACCCCTCTCAATAGCACATCAAATCTCTGTAAATATTAACATGCAGAACACAGATTAAAACAAGTCAACAAAACACTCAGCTACTACCTTAAGCTAATGTCCATAACCTGTCCGCTAGGCTATATTGAGGCTTACTTGGAGTCAATCGGCATTCTTTACAACCTTTGACTAAAAAAAGCATTGACTCACACCGTAACTCACGGTAGAAATATACATCGTTGAAACATATCACCAACGAAAAATTAACGATAAACTTTAAGCGCAACACTAAGAGTAATAATGAATTATAGCAAACGTATCCTAAGCCTTTTACTTCTCCTGCCAGATTCTGCTGCGGGCGCTTAGTGCTATAGTTAACAAACTGAACACTAAAACCCGCACCTGATGCGGGTTTTTTCGTATTTAACAGCAAATATTTGCGAGCTATCAAAGTAAAAGCTGGCGATACATTAAATAAAGGAACGGATAATGTCTGATCAAGTCATCATATTTGACACCACCTTACGCGACGGCGAGCAAGCGTTAGCGGCGAGTTTAACCGTTAAAGAAAAGTTACAAATCGCCCTAGCCCTCGAACGTCTGGGTGTTGATGTGATGGAAGTCGGTTTTCCGGTCTCATCACCAGGCGATTTTGAATCGGTTCAAACTATCGCAAGTACAGTAAAGAACAGTGTTTGTGCCGGTTTATCTCGAGCCGTTAAAGCGGATATCGATGCTTGTGCTAATGCATTAAAAGTCGCTGAACGATTTCGTATTCACACCTTTATTTCAACCTCGACTATCCATGTTGAAAGTAAGTTGAAACGAAGTTTCGATGATGTATTAGATATGGCTGTGGGCGCGGTAAAATACGCACGTAACTTTACTGACGACGTTGAATTTTCATGTGAAGATGCAGGCCGTACCCCAATTGATAATTTATGCCGCATGGTTGAATCAGCGATTAATGCTGGGGCAACCACTATTAATATTCCTGATACGGTCGGTTATACCATTCCCAGTGAGTTTGGCGGTATCATCAAAACCTTATATAACCGCGTTCCAAATATCGACAAAGCGATTATCTCGGTGCATTGCCATAACGATTTAGGCATGTCCGTAGCAAATTCAATTAGCGCAATTGAGATGGGGGCACGTCAAGTTGAGTGTACCATCAACGGTATTGGTGAGCGCGCAGGTAACGCTTCACTAGAAGAAATCGCAATGATCTTACAATTACGTAAAGATATCTTAGGTGTTGAAACAAATATTAACAGTCAAGAAATTTATCGTACGTCTCAGTTAGTCAGCAACCTTTGTAACATGGTCGTTCAGCCTAATAAGGCAATCGTGGGTAGTAATGCCTTCTCACACTCATCAGGCATTCACCAAGATGGCATGTTAAAGGCCGAAAATACCTATGAAATCATGACCGCAGACTCTATTGGCCAACCTAAGAAATCATTAAACATGACTTCACGTTCAGGCCGCCATGTAATTAAGCACCGTATGGAAGAGCTAGGCTATCAAGAGCAAGATTTTAACCTAGATGAGCTATATGATTCATTCTTACGTCTAGCAGACAAAAAAGGTCAAGTGTTCGATTATGACCTAGAAGCCTTATTGTTCTTCAATCAGCAAAAAGATGACAATGACCATTACAAGCTAGCATACCTAAGTGCACACGCGGGCTCAGGTATGATGTCAACTGCCAGTGTTAAGTTAAATGTCGGCGATAAAGAGTTTATTGAAGCAGCGACAGGTAATGGTCCTGTTGAGGCAGCTTTTAACGCTGTTAGCCAAATATCGAAAGTAGACTTAGAGATTGTTGATTATTCATTGAAAGCCAAAGGCGAAGGTGAAAATGCATTAGGGCAAGTCGACATTGTGGCGAAGTATAACGGCCAAAATTTCCATGGCATGGGTCTGGCAACCGATGTAGTACACGCATCAGTACGCGCCTTATTGCATGTATTAAACCTTGTTCATCGTGCAGACTTAGTCGCAGACAAGAAACAGCAAATAAAACAACAACAGGTAGCAGGCGTTTAAGCCCGCAAACCTCAATAAATTAGATAATTAAAGATAGCAGAGTTGGGAGTAGAATGAGTAATCCACAGTATAATGTCGCGGTATTAGCCGGCGACGGTATTGGCCCAGAGGTCATGAACGAAGCAATTAAAGTCTTAGCCGCTGTACAGCAAAAGTTTGACTTTACATTAAACTACAATGAATTACCTGTGGGTGGCTATGCTATCGACCATTTTGGTAAACCACTACCTGAGCACACCCTTACTGGCTGTGAACAAGCAGACGCGATTCTATTTGGTTCAGTAGGCGGCCCAAAATGGGAGCACCTTGCACCCGATGATCAACCAGAGCGCGGCGCATTATTACCGCTACGAGGTCACTTCCAACTTTTTTGCAACTTACGTCCAGCACGTATTTACAGTCAACTTGCCGCACTATCGCCATTACGTGCCGACATTTCTGCGCGTGGTTTTGATATCTTATGCGTTCGTGAATTAACGGGTGGTATTTATTTCGGTAAGCCAAAAGGCCGTGAAGGTGAAGGCGAAAATGTCGCTGCCTATGACACTATGCGCTATAGCCGTAAAGAAATCGAACGCATCGCGCGTATAGCCTTTGAGTCTGCGAAAGAGCGTCGTGGAAAAGTAACTTCTGTTGATAAAGCTAACGTATTAGCTTGTTCAGTGTTGTGGCGTGAAGTGGTTGAAGAAATCGCTACCGAATACCCAGAAATTGAATTAGAGCATATCTATATCGACAATGCTGCGATGCAAATGATCCGCGACCCGTCGCAGTTTGATGTTTTATTATGTTCAAATCTAATGGGTGACATTCTATCTGACGAATGTGCGATGATCACTGGCTCAATGGGCTTACTTCCATCAGCTAGCACTAATGAACAAGGCTTTGGCATGTACGAACCGGCAGGTGGCTCAGCGCCAGATATCGCGGGGCAAGGTATTGCTAATCCTATCGCACAAATTTTATCAGCTGCAATGCTACTTCGCTTTAGCTTAAAACAAGATGCCGCAGCTACAGCAATTGAAACAGCCATTATTGACGCATTAGACAACGGCTACTTAACCCGCGAGTTAGCACAAACCCCATCGGATGCGAAATCAACCAGTGAAATGGGTGACTTTATTGCGCAATCTATTTTGGAGAACAACTAATGGCCAGCACGTTATACGATAAAATTTGGCAAGAGCATATTGTGCGCGATGAGGCGAATGAAACGCCATTAATTTACATCGATCGTCACTTAGTGCATGAAGTAACCTCACCACAAGCATTTTCAGGCTTAAAAGCCAATGAGCGCCCATTACGTCAAGTCGGTAAAACATTTGCGACAATGGATCACAATACCTCGACAAAATCGCGCTCACTAGACGCTTGTAGCGATCAGGCCCGAATCCAAATTGAAACGCTAACAGAAAACTGTGATGACTTTGGTGTCCAGCTTTACGATATTCACAATATCAACCAAGGCATTGTTCATGTCATGGGCCCAGAACAAGGCATGACCTTACCTGGCACAACCATTGTTTGTGGTGATTCACACACAGCAACACATGGTGCATTTGGTGCTCTGGCTTTCGGTATTGGTACCTCTGAAGTTGAGCACGTGATGGCAACTCAGACCTTAAAACAAAGCAAAGCTAAATCGATGAAAATCGAAATCACCGGAACCATTGGCCAAGGTATCAGCGCTAAAGATATTATCTTAGCCATTATCGGAAAAATTGGTGCGGCAGGTGGCACGGGTTATATCCTTGAATATTGTGGTAGTGCGATTGAGCAGTTGTCGATGGAAGCGCGTATGACCATCTGTAATATGAGTATCGAATGTGGCGCTAAAGCAGGTATGGTCGCACCGGATCAAATTACCTTTGACTACCTTGAGGGGCGACCATTTGCACCAAAAGGTCAGGATTGGTTAGACGCCATCGATTATTGGAAAACATTAAAATCCGATGAGAATGCCGAGTTTGATGCCGTAGTAACCTTAAAAGGTGAAGACATTGCTCCGCAATTAACTTGGGGAACCAACCCGGGACAAGTGATTGCAATCGATCAACAAGTACCAACACCAAGTGACTTTAGCGATGATGTCGAATCAGAGTCAGCACAGCAAGCCCTCGATTACATGGCATTACAAGCAGGCCAGTTATTAACTGATGTTAGCGTTGATAAAGTGTTTATTGGCTCTTGCACCAATAGCCGTATTGAAGACTTACGTGCCGCTGCGGCAATTGCCGAAGGTAAAACAGTCGCTAGCAATGTTGTTGCTATCGTCGTACCGGGTTCAGGCTTAGTGAAAGCTCAAGCGGAAGAGGAAGGCTTAGATAAGATTTTCTTAAACGCTGGCTTTGAATGGCGCTTACCAGGTTGCTCGATGTGCTTAGCGATGAATGATGACCGTTTAGAGCCATACGAGCGCTGTGCATCCACCAGTAACCGTAACTTTGAAGGTCGCCAAGGCCGCCTTAGTCGCACCCACTTAGTGAGCCCAGCAATGGCCGCCGCAGCCGCTTGTGCTGGTCACTTCGTTGATATCCGTGATTTAACTTAGGGAATAAGCAACAATGAGTAAATTTATCCAACACCAAGGCTTAGTGATCCCATTAGATGTCGCCAATATCGACACTGACCAAATCATTCCTAAGCAATTTTTATCGAAAGTAACCCGCGATGGTTTCGGCATACACTTATTCCATGATTGGCGTTACCTTGATGAAGCTGGCGATCAACCAAATCCTGAATTTAACCTCAATAAACCTCAGTATCAGGGCGGTAGTATTCTACTCACTCGTGAAAACTTTGGTTGTGGATCCAGTCGTGAACATGCGCCTTGGGCACTCGCAGACTTTGGTTTTAAAGCAGTTATCGCTTCAAGTTTTGCTGATATCTTTTACGGAAATGCAATTAATAACGGCCTAGTGCCAGTTAAACTAACCGAACAAGAGATTGATCAGTTATTTAGCCAAATGAGTGATGGCGCACAAATCACGGTTGACTTAGAAACGCTCGAAGTTATTGCACCGAACAATGACCGCTTTAGCTTCCATATCAGCGAGTTTCAGCGGGAATGTTTATTAAAAGGGTTAGACTCTATTGGTTGGACATTGCAACACCTTGATGCGATTAAAGCATATGAATCGAATATCCCAGCTTGGCGTAGATAGGCGATGATACAACGAAAAAAGCGGCGAATACGCCGCTTTTTTTATGGCTTTAACACCCACAAATCTACTTTAAACTTGCATAATAAGCTGCAAGATTTGCAATATCATCGTCACTTAATGATTTGGTTAACGGTGCCATCACTGGAGACGGACGTGAACCGTCACGATATTTTTTCATTTGCTGTGCTAAATATAGCTCCTTTTGCCCAGCCAGGTTTGGGTATATAGGTACGCTCGAGATACCTTGCTCCCCATGACAATTAGCACACATAATCGCTTTATGCTTGCCCGCTTCGATGTCTGCGGCCTGTACGTTAGCAAAGCCGCTAACGAGTAATATAGATAGAACAACTTTTTTAAACACGTACTACTCCCACTCTTCTTGTTGTAAGCCTGTTTGTTGCAATAAAAATACTTCAACATCATCACGCTTGAGATATTCGGTTAAGAGCTCACCCTGAGCATAATGACAGCCCATATCCTGCAGCTGTAGCATCTGATTTAAATTATTAACCCCTACAGCAGTGACTTCTAAATTAAGGGAAAGGGCCATCGCCACAATTCCTTCGACTAAATTAGCAGAATTTGGATCTGAGTTAATCATTTGAATATAGTTTTGGGTCAATTTAATCCCATTAAAAGGGAAGTGGCGTAAGTCAGAGATATAAGCACCACGATCACCAAATTTATCATAGAGAAGATTAACACCCAATAGTGATAGCTCTTGTAGTATTGACTCCAAATCTAGCCATTGTGCAGCAATATAACTTAATGGAATCTCTAGAGATAAGCGCTCTGGTGGCATTTGATAACGCCCTAAAACTTTCTCAACTTTACTCGCAAACTTATAATCACGTAGCTGGCCATGTGACAAATTAATTGCCACACAAAAACCATCATGTCCTTGAGCCTGCCAAGCTTGCAAGTCCTGACAGACCCGTTCAATTAAAATAAAGCCCATCTCTTGTACACAACCACTCGCTTCAGCGACCGTATAAACTTCATCATTATTAATTAAACCAAATTGTGGATGCTGCCAGTGAATATGCGCTTCAAATGAGTGAACTTCGTTAGTCACTAAATTTATAATGGGTTGATAAACCACTTCAAAGTCTTTCGACGCCAGTAACGTCACAAGCTCTTTGCGCAACTGAAAATGCATCAATGCTTGTGCATTTTGCTCTTTACCAAAACAAGCAATAGGCGCATTGGCTTGCCATGCTTTTTGCAACGAAGCTTCTGCATTATTTAATAACGACTCAGCATCTAAACCTTGCTCAGGAAAATAGGCCATGCCTTGCTTCACGTCGAGTACTAACCTTAATTCGCCAATTTCTATCGGTTGTTGGTTCACTTTATCAACTTTTGCTGATACCACTTCTAGAGCATCTGTCGATGGCAAATCCGGAAGCAAGATGGCTAAGCGGCTTTTAGACATCCGCGCGACGCCATCTTCTGCACGGAGCGCTTTTTGTAGCCGGGTGCAATAAATCATCAAGGCACTACTAGCCTTGGCAGCACCGTATTTTTTCTCTAATTGCTCAATCTTGCCAATATCTAACGCAATCGCTGCCACGATATTCTTACGACGACGAGCACGGCCAATCATTCGCTCTAAACGATCTCTAGCTAATACGTCATTAGCCAAACCCGTGGCGACATCATAATTGGCCATAAAGGTACCCGACTTTTGGGTCTCTTTTTGTAATGTAATATCTTGACTTAATGCAACAAAACATTCCAAGTCACCATATTCATCAATCAATGGATTAATGGTTAAGTCACACCAATAATTCATTTTTGATTGTTTAGTATGCTTTAAAATGCCTCGCCACATTTCTTTGCGCTTTATCGCCTGCCACATCAACTTTTCAAGTTGTTGATCATTTGTTTTACTGTTGAGAATTGAAATGTTATGACCGACAATATCATGAGAACAATAGCCAGTCTGATGCTCGAATGCTTCATTGGCGTAAAGGATCTGACCATCGTTATCAAAGGTAAAAACAGCATAGTTACCCATTTGGGTTGCCGATTGTAATGCTCGCTCTTTTAAGGTCGTACGATCATTACAACTAATCACTTCAACTAAAAGTCCAACAACAGAATCTTCATGATCTCTTAATGGTTGTTGTTTTATAATAGATTTAAAACTACCTGATTTTCCTAAACGAACCCTGTGTTCTGACTCTTCCATCGCCGATATAATAGATGCTAAAGATTGTGGTAATATATCTGACGCACGGCGACCAACAGCTTCTAAGCGATTGGTCTCAATCACATCACACATGTATTGATTGATTTGCGTGATAACACCAAAATTATCTATTAATAATGCCGCATTTGGATTTATTGAAATTAAGTTATTAACGATTGACGAAAAATTCTGCTGTGTTGACTCATGTTCAGATAAAACGACCACATCGAGCAACTCAAAATGGAAATATTCAGGCGAACCTCTTCGCGTCGCCTTTAAGGTCATCGCCAGGTTTTCACCCGCAGCTCCAATAAAGTTAACATCGATATCACGGTATTCTAGCTCAGAAACCAAACCTAATTGGTGTTCGATTTCCTGAAGAGGCATATTAAGCAAGTCACTAAAAGACATGAATGATAATCGCTCTAGCTCTATCCCTGTCACTTTCTCGGCTACTTGATTAGCTTTTAAAATACGTAAACTTTTCGGCTCAACCACAAATTGTGCCACCGCAGAGCCGTTAAAGTAGTCATTATCTTTAACACAACAACGCTTCACGATAACCCACTGTGAGTCATCCATAACTAAATGCTCTACAGTCAACTCGTATTCTTTATTCGGGATGGGACCATGAGGAAAAGTAACCTCCATGGAAAAGCCTGAACCTTGATATTCAGCTGCATTATCAAGTAACTGTTGATAATCGGCTGTTGTTAAGACTTCACTTAAGCTTAAATCCACCAGCGAGCTATGGTTATCACTCGCCACTGCAGTAAAATGAGTCGAGGCATGGCAAATTAATTGCTGACTATCAATCACCAGCTCACTGAGTTCCAGCAGCTTGGATAAAATAGTTAAGGTATTCTCTTTAGTACCTTGAGTTTCATGGCGCAAATTTATTTTCATTGGTACAAACCAATCCTAAAAATGACACAGTCAATCGATTTGCAGAGAGTGTCCATAGACTTGCTCCATTTGAAGTTGCTACTATAGTGATCAGACATCATCAATAACTCGCGAATGCTATGCTCGAAAAAAACTTTTCATTTAACACAAACTCTACCGCAGCCCAGCCGATCAAGCAACAAGGGAGTTTATATATTAATCTCTCTATTGATTGGGATCAGTTCGATCAAGTTGCATCGCAACTCATTGAAAAATTAGACATGACGGTCAAAACGAAAGAGATTGGGGCCGACCTGCACCGCTGGACCGTCGACTTTGAAGGCACTCGATTATACCTAACGTACGAAGAGACCAGTAATAGCTTATGGTTTGAGCTAGATCGAGCAGAAGATCAGGAAATATTAGACTTTATTGCCACCTTATTACAGAAGCAGTCATCATGAACATACTGCATAGCACCAACCAAGACTACCAACTACTAACACCTGACTTTATGCTTGATGCTATTGAGTCTCTCGATATTTTTCCAAGCTCAGGTTTATTAGCGCTAAATAGCTACGAAAATCGTGTTTATCAGTTTAGCTGTGATGATGGCCAGCGCTACGTGGTGAAATTTTATCGCCCTGGACGCTGGACAACCGAACAGATTATTGAAGAACATCAATTTAGCATTGAGCTAGCTGATCAAGAAATTCCTGTCGTTGCACCAAGTAAAATAGGTGGACAAACATTACATCAATACCAAGGGTTTCTATTTGCCTTATTTCCATGCCAAGGGGGGCGCCAATTTGAAGTCGACAACCTCGACCATCTTGAATGGGTTGGGCGCTTTATTGGTCGTATCCATCAAGTCGGTCAACAGCAGCCTTTTCAACAACGACTCACTTTAGATACTGAAACCTTTTTACACCAGCCGAGCCGTCACCTTGAGGTCTACCATGGTGTTCCAGAATATCTCAAAACGCCATTTAATACCGTGTTAGAGCAGCTTAAACAACAAGTTGAACAAAACCTCAAACGATGCGCTGGGGTGAAAAATTTACGAATTTTTGGTGACTGCCACCCGGGAAATATTTTATGGACAGATCACGGCCCGCACTTTGTTGACCTTGATGATAGTGTTAACGGCCCTGCCATCCAAGATTTATGGATGATGCTTAATGGCGATCGTGCTAATCAGCTACTACAACTTGATGTACTTCTTGAAGGCTATCAGGAGTTCTGTGATTTTGATGCTAAGGAATTACAGTTAATAGAACCTCTACGAGCAATGCGTATGATTAATTATATGCATTGGTTAGCAAAACGTTGGGATGATCCGGCCTTTCCACATAATTTCCCTTGGTTTAATACAGATAATTACTGGGAACAGCAAGTACTCGCTTTAAAAGAGCAACTCGCTCAATTACAACAACCATGCTTACAGTTACCTGGACAATTCTAAGTGCTGGTCTTAGCAAGGTAAACACATCTTGTTAAGATTAGATTCAGCGAATTCTTTTATCATTGATGTAAATAATTAACGACAATGATAAGCTATCGCAAAATTTTTAGGAGTTAAAAACAAAATGAAAAAAATTG
Source organism: Psychrobium sp. 1_MG-2023 (assembly GCF_030689115.1). NCBI lineage: Bacteria > Pseudomonadati > Pseudomonadota > Gammaproteobacteria > Alteromonadales > Shewanellaceae > Psychrobium > Psychrobium sp. 1_MG-2023. Next base: position 41,061 of record NZ_JAUYVJ010000011.1, read on the forward strand.
CCTTAGTGCTGTTTGCACTACTTTTAAGCCCATTAACGCTGGCAGCCGACTTCGTTGAAGGAACACATTACACTGTTGTTTCTAAATCTAGTCCAACAAAATCACCTGAAATCGTTGAGTTTTTCTCTTTCCTTTGTCCCGCATGTTACCGCTTTGAGCCATTAGTTGCTGACTTAAAGAAAAACATTCCAAGCAATGTAAAGTTTAATAAAAGTCACGTCGACTTTTTAGGTGGTGATACAGGTAAAGCTTTAAGCCGTGCATTTGCCGTTGCAAGCTTATTGAAAGTTGAAGACACAATTAACCCAGCTATTTTTAACGCAGTACACGTACAACGCCGTAATTACGCTAATTTAGACCAATTACGTCAGTTGTTCATTGATAACGGTGTTTCAGCTAAGAAATTTGATGGTGCAGTGAAGAGTTTCATGATCAATGCAAAAGTATCGAAGATGGCTAATAACACTCAAAAGTTTGCTATCAATGGTGTCCCGACATTTATTATTAACGGTAAATATCAAATCAATAATAAGTCGATTGCTAGTGCAGAAATGTTCCAAGAGTTAGTCACATACCTGACTAACAAAAAAGGCTAATCAACTCTTAGCCCAAACTAAAAAGCCGCTATCAAGCGGCTTTTTTGATCCATCAACGGTTATTGATAGTTATGGTTTGGCGATTAAACCAACAGCATCCATGGCTTTTGCTAATGTCACTGACGCTTTTTCAGAAGCACGCTCCGCTGAGTCTTTCATAATTGCTAATAATGCTGACTCATCTTGGCGTAGCTCATGATATCTCGTTTGGACGGGCTCAATAAATGAAAGTACCGCATCAGCTGTATCTTTCTTCAAGTGCCCATACATTTTATCTTCGTACTCAGGCACCAAATCACTGATCGAGCGACCTGTAGAGCAAGAAAGTAATGTCAGTAAATTAGAAACCCCTGGCTTTTCTACCGTATCAAAGTAGATACGCGCCTGTTCATCTGAGTCCGTCACCGAACGTTTAAGTTTCTTTTCAATTTTCTTTGGCTCATCAAGCAACATAATAAAATTATTGATGTTGTCATCCGATTTAGACATCTTCTTCGTCGGATCCTGCAAGCTCATTACTCGTGCGCCCACTTGAGGAATAAAGGGTTCAGGCACCTTAAATACTTCCCCGTATAAATTATTAAAGCGGGTTGCAATGTCTCGAGTTAACTCAATGTGCTGCTTTTGGTCCTCCCCGACAGGCACGCGGTCTGCTTGATATAATAAGATATCAGCGGCCTGCAATACCGGATAACCGTATAAGCCAACATTAATGTTCGTCTCAAAACGTTTTGACTTATCTTTAAACTGGGTCATACGATTAAGCTCACCCATTTGCGCGTAACAGTTTAGGAGCCAACCAAGCTGAGCATGCTCAGGTACTTGTGACTGAACAAAGATAGTGCTTTTTTTAGGGTCTAAACCACAAGCAATATACATCGCTAAACATTCTAAAACACGTTCACGTAGCTGCTTTGGATCTTGGCGTACCGTGATGGTGTGCAGGTCAGCCAACATAAAGAAACAGTCATTATTTTCTTGCATCGGCAGCCATTGGCTAATCGCACCAATGTAGTTACCAATAGTTAAACCACCTGATGGTTGAATACCACTTAATACCGTAGGCTTCTGCCCTGCCTGAATTGACATAATCTCTCTCTTACTTGTTTACGCTCGCAAGCTGCTGACGCATTTGATCAACAACTTCTTTATAATCTGGTTGGTTAAATATCGCTGAGCCAGCTACAAACATATCGGCCCCAGCTTCGGCTATTTCAGCAATATTATCAACTTTAACGCCGCCGTCCACTTCTAAACGAATATCAAATCCACTTTCATCAATTAATTGACGTACTTGGCGTAGCTTAGTCAACGTTGATGGAATAAAACTTTGTCCGCCATAACCTGGGTTAACTGACATTAATAAAATAACATCAAGCTTATCCATCACATATTCAAGACAACTTAATGGTGTGCCTGGATTTAATACCACGCCCGCCTGACAGCCCTGCTCTTTTATTAGTTGTAATGTACGATCTAGATGCTGTGTTGCTTCAGGATGAAAAGTAATAATTGACGCGCCAGCTTTAGCGAATTCAGGCACCAGTGAATCAACTGGAGTCACCATCAAATGTACATCAATCGGAGCTGTAATACCGTAATCACGTAACGCCTGACACACAGCCGGACCAAACGTTAAGTTAGGGACGTAATGGTTATCCATCACATCAAAATGCACTACATCAGCGCCAGCGGCTAATACATTTTCAACATCTTCACCTAAACGTGCAAAGTCAGCCGAAAGGATAGAAGGAGCTATGAGGTAATCAGTCATTGCGATTCCAGTTTAATTGAAAAGCGCAATTCTACAGGATGCAAGGGGGATGGGCTAGTTTTTGTGCTAAAACAAAAGCGGCAACCTAAGTCGCCGCGTTTAAAGAAAAGTTTACTCTAGAGATCAAACTCAACGGAGTATGACACCGCCACTAAAAAGTTTGACTCAACAGTATTTTCATCAACGTCGGTAATCGCTAACGTGAAGTTATCTTTACTTAAGCTAATACCATAGTCACTGTAATCACCACCACCGTCAAAGTTAGAGACACCATAATGAAAACCTAACTCTAAGCCATCAGCCACTTCAAAAGCTAAGTCCGCATAAAGGTAATCACTATCCCCGAAATCACTATCCCAGTCGGAATCAGCTAAGGTGTGATAGCCTACAGTTAAAAACTCCCAACCCACGCTGGCATAAATCTCACTAAAATCAAGTGAATCACCGCCCGGATAACCGTAAAATAAGTAGCCTACATCAAAAGCTAATTCACCCGCTTCAAATGAATAGCCGGCATATAAATCAACTTCCGCACTAGTATCATCACCCCAATCAACATTCGACGCCCATGTACCTACGTAGAAACCGTTACTGGCAGCATAATCAACCCCGCCAGAAATAGCAGCTTGATCACTAGTTTGAGAGATGCCACGCCATACATAGTTGTTACTGACACCGACATTAGCCGTTAAGCCATCAACCGCTTGGGCTTGCTCGGTATAAAGTGTTGTCATTGTTAGTGCAGCAGATAAAATCATTATCGTTTTTTTCATAATAACCCCTAAAAATATTAAAAGTATTGCTGAATGTTGCAATGCACTAACTAGACCAAATCAATTACCTGTTGATTTATTGAGCCTTTTTTAATTTAGTCCAATTTAAAAACTTTCTACTGCACTAACAATGTGCAGTTATAGTTTTATTTTGGTGCATCAAATCACTGTTTTAAAATAATTAATTTTACCAAACATCAGATAATCATTAGACTGCCTGAATTGAGTGACTATACTTAATATTAGTTGAAATTAGCGTTAAAGATATTGTAATTGATAGTAAAGTAATACTTAATCAGCTAAGATTTATTCATCCATTTATCTAACTATTTAGAGGGCTTATGTCAATAATACAAAAACCTCAGCAAGACCCAGTCATCGATTGGTTTCTTTCACAATGTCATTTACATAAGTACCCTAAAAAAAGCACCTTGATTCACCGCGGTGATGTTGCTGATACTTTATATTATATTGTCGAAGGTTCGGTTGCGGTATTAATTAAAGATGAGCAAGGTAAAGAAATGATCTTATCTTATTTATCTAAAGGTGATTTTGTTGGTGAGCTGGCCCTATTTGAAGATGAACCCGAACGTACCGCATGGGTAAAAACACGTGCACCTTGTGTCATTGCGGAAATATCTTTCACTCGCTTTAAGCAACTAGTGCAAACAACCCCTGAAATTCTAATGCGTCTATCTAAACAAATGGCGGACCGCTTACAATCGACCAGTGAAAAAGTCGGTGATTTAGCATTTTTAGATGTAACAGGCCGTATCGCACAAACGCTACTCAACCTGTGTAAACAACCAGACGCAATGACGCACCCCGATGGTATGCAAATAAAAATAACCCGACAAGAGATTGGGCAAATTGTTAGCTGCTCACGTGAAACTGTAGGTCGCGTATTAAAACTACTTGAAGAGCAAGGCCTTATTTCGGCTCATGGTAAAACAATAGTCGTCTTTGGCACTCGCTAGCCTCTCTATTTTACCACCACCTCTTCCAAGGCCCCGCTATGCTGTGAAATGCTAGCGGGGCTTTTTTGTTTGTTTTTTGCACCATTTTGAGTAAAAGCTCTATACTCATAATTAACTTACTGCTAGTATCGAAACTAACAAACGTTTCAAACAATCGTTTACAACAAGATCGTCAATTAAAAAAACAATAAACTGAGGTCAACATGCCTGAATATAAAGCCCCGCTTAAAGACATCGAATTTGTCATGAATGACGTGTTAGCATTTGAGCAACACTACGCTAATTTACCCGGAGGGGAAGAAGCCTCCCCCGACCTAGTCAGTGCAATCTTAAATGAGGCCGCAAAGTTTTCTGAAGAAGTATTAGCCCCCTTAAATCAAATAGGCGATCAACAAGGCTGTACTCGACACGAAGATGGTAGCGTCACCACGCCATCAGGCTTTAAGGAAGCTTACCAGCAATATGTTGAAGGTGGCTGGCCATCCTTACCCAATGCTGTTGAGTTTGGTGGCCAAGGCTTACCCGAATCATTAAGTTCAGTGATTAGTGAAATGGTCGGCAGTGCTAACTGGTCCTGGGGCATGTACCCTGGACTCAGTCATGGCTGTATGAATACTTTAACAAGCCACGGCACTCAACAACAAAAAGAAACATACTTGCCAAAGCTAATTAGCGGTGAATGGACAGGAACCATGTGCCTGACCGAACCTCATGCGGGAACCGACTTAGGTTTACTTCGAACCAAAGCGGAACATAACCCTGACGGCAGCTATAACATTACGGGAACCAAAATTTTCATTTCATCGGGCGAGCATGATATGGCTGAGAATATCATTCATATCGTATTAGCCCGACTACCGGGCGCACCTGAAGGTACCAAAGGGATCTCTTTATTTATTGTGCCTAAATTCAATGTTGATCAGCAAGGCAATTTATTGGAGGCTAACGCAGTTAGTTGTGGCTCTTTAGAACACAAAATGGGTATTCACGGTAACTCAACTTGTGTAATGAACTTTGATGGCGCCACTGGCTTTCTAATAGGTGCTGAAAACCGCGGTTTAAACTGCATGTTCACCTTTATGAATAGCGCTAGACTAGGTACTGCTATTCAAGGCATCGCTGCAGCAGAGTCCTCCTATCAAGGAGCATTAGCTTACGCTAAAGATCGCTTACAAATGCGTTCGCTCAGCGGTGCAACAAACCCTCAGGGTAAAGCCGATCCTATTATTGTTCATCCTGATGTTCGCCGTATGTTGCTGACTCAAAAAGCATTTGCAGAAGGTAATCGCGCGATGCTCTATTTCGGCGCTCAACAAAATGATATAGCCCATCGCAGTCAAGATAGCCAAGAACGGCAGGCCGCAAGTGACTTATTGTCATTTCTAACCCCTATCATGAAAGCCTTTATGACGGAAACAGGGTACGAGTCAGCAAACCACGGAGTTCAAGTGTTTGGCGGTCATGGTTTTATAGCGGAGTGGGGGATGGAACAAATCGTTCGCGATACAAGGATTTCAATGCTTTATGAGGGAACCACAGGTATTCAAGCATTAGACCTATTAGGGCGAAAAGTGTTAATGAGTCAAGGCACACTTCTTAAAAACTTTACTAAGATTATTCATCAATTTATTCAATCTCAGGCTCATAATGATTTAATGCAAGAATTTATTGCACCACTAACCTTACTCAATAAAGAATGGGGTGAGCTAACAATGGAAGTGGGTATGAAAGCCATGAAAGACCAAGATGAAGTAGGTGCAGCATCTGTTGATTATTTGATGTATTCAGGTTACGTATCTCTGGCTTATTTCTGGGCAAAAATGGCACAAGTCGCACAGATTAAGTTAGCAGAAAACCCAGATAACGGTGACTTTTACCAAGCGAAAATCGATACTGCTCGCTTTTATTATGCCCGAATTTTACCGCGTACATTATCTCATGCAGCAATGATAAGCGCAGGAAATGCTTCACTCGCTGCTATCGATGAGTCTCATTTCAGCTTTTAATCCACCACCCTGAATGTCAATCTTCAGCCCCTAATCTAGGGGCTTTTTTATCCCCGTATAATTCTGCTCCCCAGACTCAAATTTCAATCTATAATTTAGAAGTTACGTTTTAGTAGCTTAGTCATACGATTAATAAGATTGCGTATTTAAGGCCCCCTAAGCTAGCTGAGCCCGTTTCATATTCGAAGTTTAAGGGTATTAATATGAACATAAAACAAAAGATGCTGCTGGGCGCTGCGCTACTTGTCGCCATTCCAGTAATCATCTCTTCAAGCATTATTGGGTATACATCTTCCACCAACGCATACAGCGCCTTAGAAGAATCAAGTAAATCGCGTTTAGTAGCTGTCAAAAACATCACTAAACGTCGTATTGAAGATTACATCTCAAACATCGAGAAACAAATAAAGACTCTCGCTCATGATCCAATGGCTGTCGATGCAATGAAACAATTTAGCCGAGCCTATAGGGACTACAGTCAACAGTCAATGACACCCGTTAATCAAGCAAAAAGTGAATTAGCTCAATATTATAAGCTAAAGTTTAATCCGGTTTATCAAAAAACCAATAATGGTCGCTCCGCCGATATTGACCGTTGGCTCAATAACCTATCGAATGACTCAATCTTACTACAGCATAAACTTATCACTGCAAACCCAAACCCTCTCGGCGAAAAGCATAAACTAACGAGCCTTGGGGATAGCTCAAGCTACGACAATGCCCATCAGCTCTATCACCCGCCACTACGTGAATACCTTGAAACGTTTGATTACTACGATATCTTTTTAGTCGACATAGAGACGGACAATGTTGTTTACTCTGTGTTCAAGGAGCTAGATTTTGCGACATCGTTAACTCAAGGTAGTTTTAATAACTCAGGTATAGCTAAAGCCTATATTCGCGCTAAAAATTCTTCTGACGTTACGGCTTCAATTATGGAAGATTTTTCAAGCTATGCCCCTTCTTATCAAGCACCTGCTGCTTTCGTAGCGACCCCAATTATTGACCATGGTAAAAAGATTGGCGTCCTAATATTCCAGTTTCCAATCAGTCAAATAAACCGGATTATGACTCATGATGCAAAATGGAAATCTGTAGGCCTTGGCGAATCAGGAGAAACCTACTTAGTCGGTGATGACTTAACTTTACGCTCACAAAGCCGCTTTTTAATCGAGGACAAAGCCGCTTACCTTAACGCCATTAAAAAAGCAGGAATGAACAGTGACATCATCAACTCAATCAACGATAAAGATACCGCAATTAGTCTACAGAAAGTGACGACAATTACGGCCCAAGACGCGATTGCAGGTGAAGAAGGCATAAAACTAGTCAACGATTACCGTAATGTAAGTGTTTTATCTGCTTATGCTCATATCGACATTAAAGGGCTCAATTGGGCAATTCTAGCTGAGATCGATGAAGCAGAAGCCTTTGCCAGTGCTCAAGAAATGAGTAAAGAGATTCAAACTTATGCCATTATCATCGGCATTGTACTTATCGCCGTGGGTTGTTTTGGCGGGTTGATTTTTGCTCGAACCATTAGCCAGCCAATAGCGTACCTCAATGAAAGCATTAATCGAGTAGAAGCAAATTCCGACCTCACCTACCGACTTACTATCAATAGTAACGATGAGATAGGCCAAGCATCAGCAGCATTAAACTCAATGCTTGAAAAATTTCATCAAAGTATTTCTGATGTTGCACAAAGCGCAGGTCGAATAGCCACAGCTTCTGAGCAAACGTCCGTTATCACAGAACAGAACAGCAGAAACCTTGATGAGCAACAAAGCCAAACCACACAGGTAGCTACAGCGATGGAACAGATGACTATTACTGTAGAGTCCGTTGCAGAAAACCTTAATGAGACGGTTGAAGCTGTAAACTCCGCAGACTCACTAAGCCGTCAAGGTCACGGTACCATGCAAGAAACTATCACCTCGGTTGAACAGCTAGTCACTCAAATTCAACAAGCATCACAGGTCATTCAAGAGTTTGAAGAACACAGTAATGAAATTGTCACTGTGCTTGATGTAATAAAAGGTGTTGCGGAGCAAACAAACCTATTAGCACTCAATGCCGCAATTGAGGCAGCTCGAGCTGGGGAACAAGGTCGTGGTTTTGCTGTTGTTGCAGACGAAGTTCGAGGTTTAGCAGGCCGAACGCAAACTTCCACTAGCGAAATTAATGATGTGATCTTAAAGCTAAAACAGAGCTCAGAGCTTGCAGTTCAATCAATGGAAAGAAGTCAAAGTGTCACCGACTCGGTCGCCGCACAAGCAACTATTGCCGAACAATCATTTGCCGATGTCGCAGCAGCAGTTGCCGCAATTGCGCAAATGAATACTCAAATAGCCAGTGCTGTGGACCAACAACGTGCAACCTCTGTCGATATTAATAAAAACATAAATAGCATTTCGACTATTACAGACCAAAGTGCAACAGGCTCTTCTCAAACAGCCCAAGCTGCCCAAGAATTAGCAACGCTGGCTGTGACATTACGAAATTTAGTCAATGAGTTTAAAATTTAATGAGGTTTAAGCAACTTAGCGCTAATCAAGGTATTTCGAGGAGTGACTTCAGTGGGGCAAAAAAGACTTAACTTAGCCTCGTAACCTTGTTGCTGTAAAAACAGAACGCGGTCTAATAACAACCACCGTTCCAATAGCTGGCGAAAGCCATGAGTGACCAGTTCTATTTTGGTATTTAACGCTCGGCGCTCCCAGCCTGCTTGCTCTAAAGTATTAAAGTCAACCTCGTCCTTATCAAGAGCCAAGCCTTTTTTGTCACATGCCCACTGACAAAATACCTCAAAAGACCCTGTCAGCATTGATTGTTTAATGGACGGCAATGGTAAATAGCTTTCCACTTGCCGTAACCGGCGTTGAAGCAGATCAAAAGCGAGGCGCCACGCTACCTCGACGCGACGATGGTGCTTCTCTCTTGTTGTTGCCACCACGGTCTGCTGCATCGATAGATTTAAGTCGCGAATGCTCAAACGCAACGAACTTTGTTGGGCTAGAGTAGATAATGGTTGGTAGACTTGGTGCTGTATCAAATGATAACAACAAGGCACAACAGATAAGTGCTCTACTCGCTTCTTTGACGCTCGCTGCAGTAAACTACTGTGCAAATCACCACAGGCATGTAAAGCTATTGCATGTTGTTTTGGCATTAAATATTGAGTAACGTCTTCGGAAAAGACATCACTTTGATAGAATTGTTGTTCTACATTATGTTTTTTAGAGAGCTCAGCCCCGTGTTGGCACAGAGATTGTTGCCACTCAAGACTTGTCACTTGCCGTTGCTGGGTAAAACCAATTAATCGCCCTAAATGGCCTTTGCCGGCACACCACTCTAAAACAGGCAATTTATCGGAATTTAATAAAGAAGAAAATTTTTCTATTTGTTGCCACTTACGCCCTTTGATTCCCGCTTTTAACCACGGAGGAACATTAACCTCAGGCTGCTGCTCCAAAGAGAGCGGAGCTAAAATATCCAGCTCATAGTCGAGGTAGCGGCTAAGAGCGGAACGTAATGCCAAATCATCGGCATCTAAGGCTTCTAACTCTTGGCTAGATAATGAATTAACAAAATCCACTAGCTCAGAATTATCAGCCCAAGGAAAGCTTAAATGCTCAAACGGCAGGAGCTGCCAATAATGTTTAGTTTGCTGTAACAGCGTATCTATTTGTACAAACTGCTGGCTAAAACTATTCGTCGATGCCATCTTCATTGAGCTCAGTTGAGTCGACAAGTTCTTCATCTTGCTGTAGCCATTTGTTCATTACAGCAATTGCTTCCGACTTACCTATAACCTTTAATGATGAAAACGCTTGAATCGTAATATCTCCACCGTAAGCCTCACAATCTTTACGTGCTTTCAAAACTGCCGCTTTACGCGCACCAGACTTTAATTTATCACACTTCGTTAATAAGCCTAAAACGGGCAAGTCACTTTCGACAGCCCAGCGTATCATATTGACATCTAAGTCTTTTAATGGATGGCGGATATCCATCATAATAACCAAACCACGTAAACAGTCACGGCTTTGTAAATACTCACTTAACGACTTTTGCCATTTAAGCTTCATGTCTAATGGAACTTTCGCAAAACCATACCCTGGTAAGTCAATTAGTCTACGTTGAGGATCGAGAGAAAAGATGTTAATCAGCTGAGTACGACCAGGCGTTTTACTGGTTCGAGCTAAGTTTTTTTGACGGGTGATTGTGTTTAAAGCACTTGACTTACCTGCATTTGAGCGGCCTGCAAAAGCTATTTCATAACCTAGATCCGCAGGCATGTGCATATGTGAAATATTAGGGGCACTTGTTAAGAAAGTAGCCGCTTCAAAGTTAATTTTTAGGTCAGACACGTTTTTTGCTCCAAAACTTAAGTCAATCAGCCATTGATCTGATTACTTTTTATTTTTTTCATGTAGAATATGGCGAAATATAAGTAGAAGTTTAACATGCCTCGTAAGCATGTGAGTAATAGCAATCACAATAAATCCGTAAAAAGTTGAGACGCCATGAAAAAAGTAGCAATAGCATTAACACTTTTAGCAAGTTTGGTTGGTACTGCCAATGCAGCTGGCAATGCCGAAGCTGGTAAACAAAAAGCAGGTGCCTGTGTCGCATGTCATGGTGCAGATGGTAACGCACCCGTAGCAATGTACCCAAAACTTGCTGGTCAACATGCTGATTATATCGTAAAACAATTAGCTGATTTCAAATCAGGGGCTCGTAAAGACCCTATTATGATGGGAATGGCTATGGCTTTATCTGAGCAAGATATGGCTGATATCGCAGCGTTCTATCAATCACAACAAGTTACTGAAGGAACAACTCCAGAAAATGTTGTTCAAGTCGCCAAAAACCTATTCTTAGGTGGTGATATGGAACGTAATATCGCAGCATGTATCGCTTGTCACGGCCCTCGTGGTAATGGTAGTGGTTTGGCTAAATTCCCTAAGATTTCAAGCCAAAACGAAGCATACACTATCGCTCAACTTAAAAAGTTCCGTAGCGGTGAGCGTGCAAACGACCCTCAAGGTATGATGGGTGATACGACTAAGCACTTAACTGATAGTGAAATTGAAGCACTGGCGAAATACTTAGTTGGTCTACACTAGGCAACTTGTTAGCTAGCTTTAAAAAAGCTTAACCTGCGGGTTAGGCTTTTTTTATGCCTCATTTTCCCTTCTATAAATGATTCTTATAAGTCACGAACCCTCCACGCCCAATATCGTATTTAAAACATAAATAGGCTACTTGGCAGCATATTCATTCAAGTGGACCTTGTAATAATGCGATGTGTCAACGCACACCAACAAATCAAACGTGATGCCAACTCTATTAATTAAGTGATCTATTTTGTAACGAGGATAAACGGATTAAAGCTCAGACTTGACGCTCCAAACAGAACCTAGGTACCGACATCCATCTCTGCAAGGCATTCATTAGCGTATGTAGTTATTCTACATAGACAAGAAATAACGTAACTACCATTTGTTTAGGCCCTGCAAAATGATCAGGTTATTAGTGGAGTATGGTATAAGAGATCTTGCTGCCTATTGATATCAAATTAATGTAATAAGGTAACGCACTATACCCCTGTATTACACAAACAAAAAAGCAGATAAAACGCTGAATTGAAACGCAAGTTTAGAACATTTGTATTGCCCAGTCCCCTATTGAATATTCACTCTCTTTGCATATTTTTTCATTAAAGCAGCAATAACGATTTGCAATAAAACAGTTTCAACAAAAGATAAACGCCATCACGACAATGAGAAACAAACCATTAAACCTGTAAGACATAAGCCATTACGTAAACGTAAGCTTAGGCTTTACTGCCATTTTAACAACAACTTAACAAAACCATAAAAAACGCATGGTAAAAAAAATAGTAAATAATACTTGTGAATAATATTAGCCCCAGTAAAGTATCCCCCAAGTTGAACGCACACAACAAAACGTAATTTAAATTACATAATAATAAGTGTTTGACTACAGCTGAGGTAAATCAGCTTTTTAGAATAAGAATATTATCGGTACTTTGTACCTTGTACTTAAATTGATTTAGATTGAGTACCTTTTACATGTTAGGTTTAGCATGTCCAGATAGTTTTTGACTTGCTGGTAAAATAATAAAAAAGCCTTTGGCTCAGGGCCTTGCCCATTTGTTGCCTTACTGTAAGGAAACAGCTTACTGTGTAAGCAAGCTAATTATTGATGTTGTTGTCTGATTACCCTTTTTAATCAGCCGTATCATAAAGCTAAATAATAACAATTAGACTTAACGCACCTCACTATCATGGAAGATGGAACAAAAATAGGAATGTGCAACTAAGGAATAACCCTTTCTTTTATCTTTGAAGGAGAGCTCAAATATAAAAGTAGTGTCTATATTCACGTAAGCGGCCGAGTTTTACTTAGCCGCTTTTTTTATTTGCGCTTTTAGTGCACATTTTTTACCCTTTCTGCTGAAACCCTCCTTTAAATCTGGTATAAAGCGCACTAGATAAACTTTATGCAAGCTCGCTATGACACGTAAGAAAAAAACCCGTACTGAAAAATCTATTGGTGCTGCTAAAAAGCCGCTTTTAAAGCAAGCAGAACGAATGAAGCCAAATACCAAGAAAAAAGGTAAAGGCCGCCCATCGGGTGCCAAGGCTAATATTGATGGTGCAGCCAAAAACAGCAAACGCACTCACACTAAATCAAATGAGCCTGCGGATAACCGTGTTGGTAGTAAAAAAGCGATAGCACTAGTTGTTGAGCAACCAAGTAAGCAATTACAACCGCGCGCTTCTGTTAAGAAGCATCAACCGCAATCGCAGCTTTCATTAACTCAGCAGCTCGAAAAATTAGAAAACGATGAGCGCCTGAATCGTTTACTCGATCTACTTGATACCGACGCAGAAATATCAGCAAAGGATCAAGCTTATCTTGAACATCAAACGGCTCGACACCAAAAGCTGTTAATCGAGCTTGGTATTGTTGCCGATGAAGACGAGGATGAAGCAGCAGATGACCATGAAGCACTTGAGCCGTGGGAACAATTAGACAGCTCTGAATTTGATGGATTTAAAGACTAATGGATAGCACCATAATTGTTTTGCTGGTGATCGGCAGCTTAATTATTGCCGGTCTAGCTTTCTATGCTGGCAAGTTATTAGCTAAGCTAAAAAGCCAGCAAACAGAAATAGCTGTTAAACAACAGCAACACCAACAAAAAATCAAAGCGCATAACGACAAACTTGTTGACAGTATTCAATTAATTGCAAAAGCAGTTATTGAACAACAATGTGAGCTATCAGAGGCAGCTATTCGTATCTGTCGTCTACTCGAAAAGGTTTACCTTGAACATGATGCTCATTACCCAACGACTTTTCCCGCATTACATGAATTAGATAGCTTATTAGCCGACTACCCTACTCATGCCGGTTACAAAGAGCTAAAGCGCCAAGAACGTATGCGCTTTGATGTAAAACGTGCCCAATGGGAAGAACGCTTAAAAGGGGCTATCGAAGCTGAGTGTGAACAACTTAGAGCCTTTACTCCTTAACTTTTATGCAGCTTTCAGGTTAGGAACACAGCATAGCGGCTAACGTTACTGTGTTTCCTACCCACCTTCTCCCTTTTCAGCCTCATCTATTATACCTTTGCCTATATTGGCCAATCAGCTATTGCTAAACACTCCTTGCTTAAGTTAACGTGAAGCTTCAGCCCACGCTGAGGACAACTAAGGAAGAGATAGAGATGTATTACCAAACTGACGACGTTAACATAGATCAAATTAAAGAATTACTACCACCAGTTGCTTTATTAGAGCGATTTCCATTGAGCCAAGTGGCATCAAAAACTGTATTTGACGCGCGTCAGGCAACTCATAACATTTTAAGCGGTAAAGATGACCGATTATTAGTGGTTATTGGCCCATGTTCCATCCATGACCCTAAAGCAGCTTTAGAGTATGCCAATCGTTTAGCAACCCTTCGCGATGAGTTAAAAGCGGATCTTGAAATCGTAATGCGTGTCTATTTCGAAAAGCCTCGTACGACCGTTGGCTGGAAAGGAATGATCAATGACCCTTATATGGATAATAGCTGTAAGCTCAATGATGGCTTACGAATGGCTCGCGAACTATTACTGAATGTAAATGAATTAGGGTTACCAACTGCTGGTGAGTTTTTAGATATGATCACACCACAATATTACGGTGATCTGATGAGCTGGGGTGCAATCGGCGCACGAACAACAGAATCACAGGTCCACCGAGAACTAGCTTCAGGCATGTCATGCCCTGTTGGTTTTAAAAATGGTACTGACGGTACGATTAAAGTTGCCATTGACGCTGTTGGTGCCGCCAGTGCACCACACAACTTCTTATCAGTCACTAAATATGGTCACTCAGCAATCGTTCAAACCGCAGGTAATGAAGACTGTCATGTCATTCTGCGTGGCGGAAAAGAGCCCAATTACTCAAGCAGTCATGTAAAAAGCGTGAATGAGCAGCTAACCGCAGCAAAACTGCCAAATAACATCATGATTGACTTTAGCCATGCCAATAGTTCAAAGCAGTTTAAGCGTCAATTGGACGTTGCTACTGACGTCAGTGCACAAATGAGTGCCGGTGATAAATCTATCTTTGGTGTAATGATTGAGAGCCACTTAGTTGAAGGCCGTCAAGATATCATCGATGGTAGCGCTGCAGTTTACGGACAAAGTGTTACTGATGCATGTATCGGATGGAGTGATACCGAGCAAGTGTTGCGTCAACTAGCAGCTGCGGTACAGGCAAGACGCAAGGCCTAACCAAACCCTTTGTGATGACTCAACTTAGTGGGTCATCACAAACAAACCCTTCCGCGTCCGTGGAACTGTGGTAAAATTCATCCTCTTTTACCAGCAAGCTAAAAACCATGTCACAACAAAACGAATCATCAGGTATCCGAGTTAATAAGTTTCTCAGTGAGGTAGGCTACTGCTCACGCCGCGAAGCGGATAAGTTTATTGACTTAGGGATAATCACAATTAATGGTGAAAAAGTGGTGATGGGCATGAAAGTTCAGCCCGGTGATGAAGTTCGGGTTAGCGGCAAGCTAGTTGGCTCAAAAGCCAAGCCGGTGTATTTAGCACTAAATAAACCGCAAGGCATCACCTGTACCACCGATCAGCACATTGATGGCAACATTGTCGATTTTGTTAACTTTCCAGAACGAATATTTCCAATAGGCCGCTTAGATAAGCCTTCTGAAGGGCTTATTTTATTAACTAATGATGGTGACATCGTTAATAAAATCTTACGTGCTGGTAACAACCACGAAAAAGAATATGTAGTCACTGTCGATAAAGCTATCGATAGCCGCTTTATTGCCGGAATGAGTAATGGTGTGCCCATTCTCGATACAGTCACCAATAAATGTAAAGTCGAGCAAACAGGCCCACGTAGTTTTAATATAATTCTGACGCAAGGTCTTAACCGCCAAATTCGCCGCATGTGTGAACATTTTGGTTTTCGGGTGCGTAAGCTAAAGCGTATGCGAATCATGAATATTTCGGTGGATAATATCGCCACTGGCCAATGGCGTCACCTCACGAAATCTGAAATGCGTGAGTTGAATATGCTGATTGCCGATTCGAAGAAGACTGCCGAATGTAGTGATGCTAAACCTAAACAGGCTCAAGCGACAACTACTCCTTATAACGATAAGAGAAAGTCATTTTCAAAATCGCGCAGTGGCGATAAACGCCCACGCTCAGATAGCTTCAAAAAGCGTACTCCGAAGAAAGAGAAATACGCTTATACACCAAAAAAGAAAGATTAATCGCTATGGGTTTTACAGCAATAACGAACAGGCAAGACTAATAAAGATAACGCCACTAATGCGGTCTAACCAAAGCTGAGCACTGGGGTGGTGCCTGAAGTAGCCCGCAATTTTATCGCCAAAGTGAACATAACTTAAGTCAATTGGCAGTGCAAATATAGGGTAAAGCAAACCAAAAATCGCCATTTGTACCATACTTGGCGTATCCAAAGATGGGTCAACGAATTGCGGAATAAACGCAATAAAGAATAATGCGACTTTCGGGTTCAGCACTTCAGTTAATAACGCTTGTGAAAAGACACTTTTTGACTTTTTATCAACCGTCACCGTGTCTGAATCAACGGTCTGCGTAAAGCTGTCCTTAATAGCCATCACACCAAGATAAACAAGATAGGCCGCCCCTAGATATAATACGGCTTGATAAGCTTGTGGCGAGGTCTTGAGTATCGCCGATAACCCTAGTACTGCGAAGATGGTATGAATAACGCCAGCAGTAGCAAAGCCTGCAGCACTGGCGATGCCCGCACTTTTCCCTTTAGCAAAAGTCTGAGCCATCAAAAACGCATTGGAAGGCCCCGGACTCACCGCCAAGATAATACTAATAGTAAAAAATGAAATCAGCGATTCAATACTAATCATTGCTTATGACGCTCTTGTTCCACCATCAACTTCTTCACCATTAATCGATAAGGCAATAGCTTCTGCAACCTTTATCCCATCAATCGCCGCAGACAGAATACCTCCGGCATAACCCGCACCTTCACCAGCAGGGAATAACCCTTGCGTGTTCAAGCTTTGGAAGGTGTTATCACGCTTAATACAAACCGGTGAAGAGGTACGTGTTTCAACGGCAGTTAGGGTTGCATCATCCATAGCAAAACCATGGATTTTCCGATTAAACGCAGGAATTGCTTCACGCAATGCTTCATTACAATACTCAGGTAGTAATCCAGTTAAATCAGTTAATTTAACCCCAGGCTTATATGAAGGTTCAACCTCACCAACAGCCTCAGTGCTTTTTCCTTTCAGGAAATCACCCACTAATTGCATCGGCGCCTCATAAGTTTCACCACCTAACTTATAAGCAGCACTTTCAAGCTGACGCTGGAAATCGATACCTGCCAGAGGGCTGCCAGGGTAATCAGACGGGTCAATACCAACAACAATGGCGCTATTGGCATTCATTTCATTACGCGAATACTGACTCATGCCGTTAGTTACCACACGATTCTCTTCTGAGGTCGCCGCCACAACAGTGCCACCAGGGCACATACAGAAGCTGTACACCGAACGTCCATTTTTACAGTGATGTACCAATTTATAATCTGCAGCCCCTAGAATAGGATGCCCCGCATTTTTACCGAACAATGCTTGGTCAATGAGAGATTGACGGTGCTCCACACGAAAACCAACAGAAAACGGCTTAGCTTCAATATAAACGCCCTTATCATGAATCATTTGGAAGGTATCACGAGCGCTGTGACCAACCGCTAATGCAACGTGTTTAGATTTTAATACTTCACCACAAGCAAGTGTTACACCTTGGATTTGACCATCTACAATATCTAAATCATCAACACGAGCACTAAAGCGGATTTCACCGCCTAATTCAATGATCTTTGCGCGCATCTTTTCAACCATAGTCACCAGTTTAAAAGTTCCAATATGCGGTTTACTCACATATAGAATCTCTTCTGGAGCACCAGCTTCAACAAACTCATTAAGCACTTTACGACCATAATGTTTCTTATCTTTTACTTGGCTATAAAGCTTACCGTCTGAGAAAGTCCCTGCACCACCTTCACCGTATTGCACGTTTGATTCAGTATTGAGGGTTTTCTTTCGCCAGAAACCAAAAGTATCTTTAGTACGCTCGCGCACTTCCTTACCACGGTCTAAGATGATTGGTCGGTAGCCCATTTGGGCTAACACTAACCCAGTAAAGATACCACAAGGACCAAAACCAATAACAATAGGTCGTTCACCTAAGTCTTGTGGTGCTTGCGCCACGAACTTGTAAGTCATATCAGGACTACGTTTAATCGACGAGTTTTTTTCGAACTGTTGTAGCAGCGACTCATCATCTGTCGTTTTCACATCAACAGTGTATAACAACACAATGTTACGCTTTTTACGTGCATCGATACCACGACGGAAGACTGTTGTTTCTAGCAATTGCTCACCACGAATTTTTAAAGTGAACATAATAAGATTGGTTAAATCTTCTTCGGTGTGATCTAACGCTAATTTAAGGTTTGATAGACGAATCATGGTGGCTTCCAAAGTAACTAATATCGATAGCAAGACGAGTAGCTTGCTCAAGTATCTGAGTCAATTTTGCTATAGTAAAACGAGATGGCGCTATTGTACGTTATTTTATCGGCAACCGTGATCAAATTGCAGGGTCTAGTTGGCAGATTTTTAATTATTCACGGAAGGGAATTGAAATAACGGCCACACAAGGTATGATCGCGCTCCTTAATCAATCGAATGAAATGAGTTCAACTGACTCATTCACAGCGGAGGCACTTATGGCATTTGTCGTTACAGATAACTGTATTCAATGTAAATATACTGACTGCGTTGCTGTTTGTCCTGCTGACGCCTTTCATGAAGGACCAAACTTTCTGGCGATCAATCCGGTTGACTGCATAGACTGTGAATTATGTGTTCCAGAGTGCCCTGCTAATGCCATCTTTCAAGAAGACGAATTACCTGCCGACCAGCAACAATACCTAGAGCTTAATGCAGAGCTGTCTGAAGTATGGCCTAAAATCACCGAAGTGATTGCGCCTTTAGAAGACGCAGACCAACATAATGGCACACCAAATAAGATCGAAAAACTTATTATCGAATAGCTTTCTAGCCTCCTTTGGCTAACAAAAGTTAATAATAAGCTCTAGTGCTTATCTTTAAAATTATTTGCAATATCAATAAATATTTCTTCGCAAGCAAGAAATGCTTCAACTACACGAGGGTCAAAGTGCTGACCATCACCTTTTAAAATAATCTCTTTTGCTTGCAGATGACTAAATGCAGGCTTGTAAACACGCTTACTTAATAATGCGTCATAAACATCAGCTAATGCCATTAGACGACCCGATAATGGAATATCGTCCCCACGCAAGCCATTCGGATAACCAGAACCGTCCCATTTCTCATGATGCGAAACTGCTATTTCTCGTGCATAACGTAAAAATGAATTAGATCCCATTTGTTGTTCCGCCACTTGCAAAGCATCTGACCCTAACTGAGCATGTGTTTTCATGATGGTAAACTCTTCATCAGTTAACTTACCCGGCTTCAATAAAATACTATCAACGATACCCACTTTACCGACGTCATGTAATGGTGCAGATTTATAGAGTAGGTCAATTACTTCATCATCGAGGTCAGCACTAAAGTCGGGGTGATGCTGTAAGTACTCTGCAAGCACTTTGACATAGCGTTGGGTTCTTAAAATGTGTGCTCCAGTTTCATTATCACGAGTTTCAGCCAATGAAGCTAACGCCAAAATTGACGCATCACGGGTAAGCTTTAACTCATCCTGCGAAGCTTGAAGTCCAGCAATCATTTGGTTGGTACCTTGAGCCATCAAGCCAAACTCATCAACGCTAACCACAGGTACTCGCTGGGTTAGATCGCCTTGCCCGACAGCTGACATCACTTGCGTTTGCTGTGAGAAATACAAGTTGAGGTTCTTAGTGTAAGAGAAGATGATTCGCACTGTATAAAGCAACATGGTAGTAATAATCACAGCAACTTCGAGTAAAATACTCATGCTAGCTTGTTTTTGTGTTAAACGAGAGCCCTCTCCATAGAGCCAATACAAGTCTTTATTAATTACTAGAAAAATCACCACACCCAGTGACACTAAAATAGTAATCGCCATCGCGCTAAATTTTTTAGCAAAGGATAATAAACCGCCATTAAGATTCAATTGCTGGTCATTAGCAATCAAATACTTAACCAGCTGTCGCTCACTGTTCAGTGCTAAATCACTGGCGACAAATAAACCTAATAACAAAATACCTATCAAACTTTTGCCACTGCTATGCCAGGGCGCATCATACGTTAAGATATTTGCGAGGGTAAAACCAACAGCCGCTAGTGCAAATAAAGCGATATCAAGATTAAATTGTTGACGAACCCGCGATTGAAACGGAGAATTATTAATGACTCTAGCAAAGAGCACTAATCGAATCGGGTAAACCAGTATTATTGGTAAGGCGAGGTGCAAGGGAGTCAATGACGCTAGTAAAGGACAAACTTGATAAGCATAAACAGCAAATAACAACGCAGCAATAGCATAATGAAGCAATGGAAAATACTGTGAATTGACCGTATTAAGAGACTCTCTATTGCTCAGTTGTTTTTCAATAGTAAGCGATTGTTGCGCTTGCATAGGCACTCCTTAGCGATTATCCAGTGAACTATTTATTTATAAATAGTAATCATTTCGTATTAAACTTTTTAGATTACTTCACTAGACCGACCTTAGTCTATTAATCTTTCCGAGATGGATATTTTTTTCAGATAAAAAAAAGGCTGTCGATGAGACAGCCCTTAATAGTAGTGCGTATGAGCAACGTTATTATTAACGTGCTGCGCGCTTACGTTCGTTTTCTTTCAGCAATTTCTTACGGATACGAATGCTTGCAGGTGTTACTTCTACTAACTCATCATCATCGATGAACTCAAGTGCTTGCTCAAGTGTATAGATGATTGGCGGCGTTAATACTTGCGCTTCATCAGTACCTGATGAACGAACGTTAGTTAACTGCTTACCTTTAAGTGCGTTAACTGTTAAGTCGTTATCACGGCTATGAATACCTAACACTTGGCCTTCATAAATTTCTTCAGCATGACTTGTGAATAAACGACCACGTTGTTGTAAGTTAAATAATGCGTAAGTTAATGCTTTACCCGTTGCATTAGAAATCAATACACCGTTAGAACGTTGACCGATGTCGCCGCCTTTATGCTCAGCATACTCTTCAAACGTATGGTATAGAAGACCAGAACCAGAAGTCATTGACATGAACTCTGTTTGGAAACCAATTAAACCACGAGAAGGCATATCGAAGTCGATACGTACACGGCCTTTTCCGTCAAGCTGCATGTCACACATTACCGCTTTACGTAAACCTAACTTCTCCATTACTGTACCTTGATGCTCTTCTTCAACATCAACAGTAACTTTTTCCATTGGCTCCATTAGTACGCCATCAACTTCTTTGATGATTACTTCTGGACGAGAGATTGCTAACTCGAAACCTTCACGACGCATTGTTTCAATTAAAACACCTAGATGAAGCTCACCACGACCCGATACACGGAACTTATCAGGATCATCACCCTCTTCAACACGTAAAGCTACGTTATGTACTAACTCTTGCTCTAAACGCTCGTGGATATTACGTGAAGTAACAAACTTACCTTCTTTACCAGCAAATGGAGAATTGTTTACTTGGAAAGTCATGGTTACTGTTGGTTCATCAACGCTTAGTGCTGGTAATGGCTCTACATTGTCTACCGCACAAATTGTGTCAGAGATTTTTAATTCGCCTAAACCGGTGATTGCAACGATGTTACCCGCATGCGCCTCATCAACTTCATCACGATCTAAACCTAAGTAACCTAGCACCGTACCGACTTTACCTTTACGCACAGAACCGTCAGCCATAGAGATAGATACTTGTTGGTTTGGCTTAACCACACCGCGTTTGATACGACCAACACCGATTACACCAACGTATGAGTTATAATCTAGCTGTGAGATTTGCATCTGGAAATCGCCATCTGAGTTAGCATCAGGAGATGATACATTCTCTAAGATAGCTTCAAATAATGGTTCCATGTTATCTGTTTGAACGTCAGCATCCATAGAAGCCCAACCGTTTAAAGCTGAAGCATAAACAACAGTAAAGTCTAACTGCTCATCTGTTGCACCAAGATTGTCAAATAAATCGAAGATTTGATCCATAACCCAATCAGGACGAGCGCCAGGGCGATCAATCTTATTAATTACAACGATTGGCTTAAGGCCTTGAGCAAATGCTTTTTGTGTTACGAAGCGTGTTTGAGGCATTGGACCATCAACAGCATCTACTAGTAATAGTACCGAATCAACCATCGACATAATACGTTCTACTTCACCACCGAAATCGGCGTGTCCAGGAGTATCTACGATGTTAATACGGTGGCCATCCCAGTTAATGGCAGTTGGTTTTGCCAAAATGGTAATGCCGCGCTCTTTTTCAAGATCGTTTGAATCCATTACACGCTCTTCAGCTTCGCCGCGTGATTCAACCGTACCAGATTGTGCTAGCAATTTGTCAACCAGAGTTGTTTTACCATGGTCAACGTGAGCAATGATTGCAACGTTACGCAACTTGCTGATATCAGTAATATTATTTGACATACTTTTCGCCTAAACGGGAATAACCAGCAACACGCTGTTATTCTAGGGTGAACACCAACAGCATTAAGCCCAATTAACTATCTAAATATTGATCAAAAATAACCTCTAAGTAATCACTACACATCATACTGAGCAATATGTGACCACAAGATTAAATACACCCTATTAAAATTGCTAATTATACCCTTTTGCTATTGGTACAAAAATTAGGCGGCAAATTCTACAGACTTGTAGCAGTAAAAGCTATCTATTTAGTCTTAGCGGATCGATGATTGTAGAAAAAATTAGCAATAGTTAGAGCCAAAGCACACAAGATTTACATCTTGGGGCATGAAATGATTCAAATGCACCAATTAGAGATACGCACCAAACTGGTGCGACACTAGGATCTATTTGGTGCATTGCATCGATTTAAAAAATAAACAGATTAAACATTAGCCATAGAATCAAACCCTTACATTAATGGCATGGTTCTGGCTTTACGTTAAACAATTAAAGTTTGTATTACCTAAATTTGAAGGAAACAAAGATGTCTATAGAGAATGTTCTAGAGTTAATTAAAGAGAATGACGTAAAGTTTGTTGATTTACGTTTTACTGACACTAAAGGTAAAGAGCAGCACATTAGTATCCCATCTCACCAAATCGACGAAGACTTCTTCGAAGATGGTAAAATGTTTGATGGTTCTTCAATCGCTGGTTGGAAATCAATCAACGATTCAGACATGGTAATGATGCCTGATCCTGCGACTGCTGTTTTATGTCCATTCACTGACATCCCTACTCTAAACATCCGTTGTGACATCTTAGAACCAGATACATTACAAGGTTACGACCGTGACCCACGTTCTGTTGCTAAGCGTGCTGAAGAGTACATGCGTAGCGCTGGTTTTGCTGATAACGTATTATTTGGTCCTGAGCCTGAGTTCTTCTTATTTGATAGCGTACGCTACAAAAATGAAATGAGCGGTGCATCTTACGAAATTGATGATAAAGAAGCATGTTGGAACTCAAACACTGAATATGAAGAAGGCAACACAGGTCACCGCCCAAGCGTAAAAGGTGGTTACTTCCCTGTATCTCCAGTAGATTCGGCTCAAGACATCCGTAGTGCAATGTGTCTACTAATGGATCAAATGGGCTTAGTTGTTGAAGCACATCACCATGAAGTGGCAACAGCAGGTCAAAATGAAATCGCATGTCGCTTCAACACAATCGTTGAAAAAGCTGATGAAATTCAAGTATACAAATATGTTGTACACAATGTTGCACACGAATTTGGTAAAACAGCAACCTTTATGCCTAAGCCATTAGTTGGTGATAACGGTTCTGGTATGCACTGTCACATGTCTTTAGCTAAAGACGGCGAAAACTTATTTGCTGGTGATAAGTACGGCGGCCTTTCTGAGATGGCTCTTTACTACATCGGCGGTATCATCAAGCATGCTCGTGCATTAAATGCATTCACTAATGCTTCAACGAACTCTTATAAGCGTCTTGTACCTGGATTCGAAGCTCCTGTAATGCTTGCTTACTCAGCTCGTAACCGCTCTGCTTCTATCCGTATTCCAGTGGTACCATCACCGAAAGCACGTCGTATCGAAGTTCGTTTCCCTGATCCAACGGCTAATCCATACCTAGCATTCTCTGCGTTATTAATGGCTGGCCTTGACGGTATCAAAAACAAGATCCACCCTGGCGATGCAATGGATAAAGATTTATACGATCTTCCAGCAGAAGAAGCAGCAGCAATCCCAACGGTTGCTGAGTCATTTGACCAAGCATTAACTGCACTAGAAAGTGATTACGAGTTCTTAACCGTTGGTGGTGTTTTCTCTAAAGAAGCTATCGAAGCTTACATCGATCTTAAGCGTGCTGAAGTTGACCGTGTAAACGCGGCAGTTCACCCACTTGAATTCGAAATGTACTACAGCGTTTAATTCATTGTAATATATACAAAAGCTCGCTTCGGCGGGCTTTTTTTTTGCTCTCACTTTTTATCTAAAAATCTTGGCGCTACTATTAGCTTTGTTATATTCTAATAAGATTGCATGGATGGAAGACAGGTAAACTTATGCTTAGATTATTAATCATATTGATGATAGCGATCACTTACGGCTCTCAAGCGGGGGTAGTGTATAAGAAGGTCATGCCCGACGGTTCTGTGAAATATTCCGATAAACCATTCCTTGGTTCTAAGCCAGTGTTAATCAAAGACAGAAGTACTCGTAATAATAAAAAACAAACCGTTTCACGATCGCTTTCAACGTCTAAAAGCTTAATCGATGATAAAGAGAAAACTAAATCCAAAGTTCGTCCTGCGATCACAATTAACTCACCAGCTCATGGTGATACCATACGTGACAACAACGGAAACTTCACCATTGTGGTGCAACCAACGATTGATAAAAAAGCCCAATATAAAATACAATTATTTTTAAATAATAAACCTCATGGAAAACCATCGCAATCTACTGTTTATAATATAAAAAATCATGATAGAGGCGAAGTAAAAATTAAAGCACAGCTCCAATCAAGTTCTGGCCAAATTCTTGCAACATCAAAAGAAGCTATCATTTATTTGCATCGTGTTTCGGTGATTAAGGCAAAATAACGCACTTTTCACTACCTCACTAAGCTATTGTTACGATAATAAGCTGAAGCAGTAAATAACGCTTTTTACTCGCACCACTTTGGTGCAAATGCTATTATGGACTTTTCCAGAACGGAGCAAATGAATGTCGACACTGCATAATGTGAGTATTTTAGAGAATATGGTCACTAGTATTATCATCGTCGACCAACAACTTAACATTTGCTATAACAACCCTGCCGCCGAACAGTTATTAAAGTTAAGTACTAAACGCATGGTCGGTAGCCACCTCACCAGTGTCTATCATCATTTAAGCTCCAGTAAACAACTCTTCGAGCAATCATTTAAAACGGAACAAGGCTTTACCGATAACCTTGCCACCTTAATCTGTTTAGATCTACGTAGCGTTACCGTTGATTTATGCGTCAGCCCGCTGTTGCAAGAGCAACCTTTTTTATTACTTGAAATACGTCAGGTCGATCAACAACAACGTATTTCCGCAGAAATGCAACAAATGACTCAACAGCAGTTAGCTAAAGATCTGGTCAAAGGCTTAGCTCACGAAATAAAAAACCCTTTAGGCGGTTTACGTGGCGCAGCACAACTACTTCATCGCCAGCTTAGCGATGACTCCAAAGAATATACCCAAATGATTATGGAGCAAGCCGATCGCCTTAATAATCTCGTTGAGCGTTTACTGGGCCCAAATAAGCACCATCAGCACAGTAAACACAACATTCATCAAGTATTAGAGAAAATAGTTCAGCTCGTTTCTTTTGAATTACCCGCAGGAATTCATATCGAGCGTGATTACGACCCAAGTATCCCCGATATTTCAATCGACCCAGAACAAATTCAACAAGCATTATTAAATATCATTCAAAATGCCATTCAAGCCTTGGCAAAACAAGGTGAAATAAAGATTATCACACGAGTTGCCAATCAATTAACCATCAATGGTAAACGCCACCGTTTAGCTATCGAAATAAAAATTCTTGATAATGGCCCTGGGATTCCCGACGAATTACGCCAGACTCTGTTTTATCCTATGGTTACAGGGCGAGCAGAAGGTACAGGTCTAGGGTTATCAATCGCACAAACGCTCATCCAGCAGCACCAAGGTCGTGTCGATTTCATATCTCGTCCAGGCTACACCGAATTCAATGTAACCATACCCGTTAACCATGAGAAGGAAATGTAATGGCAGAGCAAGTTTGGGTTTTAGATGACGATAGTTCAATTCGCTGGGTACTTGAAAAAGCACTCAGTAGTGCCAACATTACTGCCACTAGCTTTGCTGCAGCAGAAAGTTTATGGCAAGCATTATCACATGAACAACCAAGTGTTATCGTTTCTGACGTACGCATGCCTGAAACTGATGGTATGGAATTACTTCAACGGGTTCAGCAGCATTACCCTGACATTCCGGTCATCATTATTACCGCACACTCTGACTTAGATAGTGCAGTTAGCGCCTATCAAAGCGGTGCATTTGAGTACTTACCCAAGCCTTTTGATATCGATGATGCCATTAGTTTGATACAGCGTGCGATTGAGCATAGTAACGAGCAAAATAAACGCCGTAAAAAGTCTACTGTCACCACCTCTTCGGCACCTGAAATCATCGGTGAAGCACCGGCGATGCAAGAAGTATTTCGTGCTATCGGTCGTCTATCCTCTTCAAGCATCAGTGTGTTAATTAATGGGCAGTCAGGGACAGGTAAAGAACTTGTTGCCAAGGCATTACATAAACATAGCCCACGAAAAGAGCAGAACTTCATCGCCTTAAATATGGCAGCGATCCCTAAAGACTTAATCGAATCAGAACTATTCGGTCATGAAAAGGGCGCGTTTACCGGTGCAAATAGTGTACGTGAAGGGCGCTTTGAGCAAGCAAACGGTGGCACACTGTTCCTCGATGAAATAGGTGATATGCCTCTTGATGTACAAACTCGGTTGCTTCGAGTGCTTGCCGACGGTCAATTCTATCGAGTTGGTGGTCATCAACCTGTTTCGGTAGATGTTAGAATTATTGCTGCCACACACCAAAATTTAGAACAACTAGTGCAAGAAGGTGAATTTCGTGAAGATCTATTTCATCGTCTAAATGTCATTAGAATTCATATTCCTTGTCTAGCTGAACGTCGCGAAGATATCCCAACGCTGGCTAACCACTTTTTGTCGCTAGCGGCTAAAGAACTCAAGGTCGAGGCAAAAAAGGTGAGCAAAGATGCACAAGCGTACATGACCCAGCTAGATTGGCCAGGGAATGTTAGGCAACTAGAAAACACTTGCCGCTGGTTAACTGTGATGGCTTCAGGCCAAGAGATATTAATTAACGATTTACCACCAGAGCTTACCCAAGATAAGCCACAATTTAATGAAGTAAGCGATTGGCAGCAAGCATTAAAAAATTGGTGTATGGAACAACTCAATAGTGGAAATGAAGCTATACTTGAACAGGCAATGCCGGCCTTTGAACGCACTGTCATCGATTGCGCTTTAACCAATACCTCTGGCCATAAGCAGTTAGCTGCCAAAAAGTTAGGCTGGGGTAGAAACACACTAACCCGTAAACTTAAGGAGCTAAATATTCAATAACCATAAACTATGAATATTTAGCACGCTGGCCTTCAGCTAACTAAGGAACTGATGATGACCATTGAAGAATATTTACAAGATTCCTCTGTGATTAGAAAGAACCGCCTTGAGCAAATTATACACACTATAAAAACACTGTATCCAACGGCAAGGGAGTCTATGCGTCATAAAATGCCTACATTTGAATCAAGTGAAGGCTGGGTCGCTGTCGCCAACCAAAAACACTATATCTCGGTTTATACCTGCTCTGCACAACACATTGATGCCTTTAAGTTAAAACACCCAACCATTAAAACAGGCCGTGGTTGTATTAACTTTAAAGATAAAGACGAAATCCCTCTTAAAGACTTACAAATTATTATCAAAAGCGCGATGGAATTTCGACACACCTAAAAGGAGAGCCCCTTCCATCGCAGCCTTAATCATAAGCAATCGACCCGCTATTTATCACGTTGTTCCATAATCGCTTGATTAAGTAACTCGATCTGTCGCTGTAACGCTTGAACTTGGGCTGCTGTTGCTGGTTTTTCATCATCTGTTAGCTTGGCTTGATCAAAGGTACTCTGCTCTTTAGTCATCACCTCTAAAACAACACCCACCATCATATTTAAGAAAATAAATGCAGTTAAGAAAATAAAGCTGAGGTAATAAATCCAGCTAAGCGGGTGTACTTCCATTGTTTCATACATGACATCGGTCCAATCCTCGAATGTCGCGATACGAAATAAAGTCAACATTGCTATCGAGACATCTCGCCATAAGTCAGGATTGATATTGGCAAAAAGCATACTCCCAGTCGCTGCATAAATGTAAAAAATCACAAACATTAACAACGCAATATAACCCATCTGTGGCAACGCTTTTAGTAATGCGTTAACCAACATCCGCAACTCAGGGATCATGGAGACTAAACGCAGCACTCTAAAGATTCGTAATAATCGTGCAATGAAAACGGTAGAGCCCGCGACAGGAATTAAGCTACCTACGACGATAACGACATCAAAGATATTCCAGCCTTTAGAGAAGAAATCTTTAAAACCTTTCGACGCAATATATCGAATCACAATTTCAATTAAGAAAAAAACGGTTATACCGTGGTCCAATAAATATAATGCACGATCAAACCAAGGAGGGAGCGAATAGGTATGTGCACCAACGCTCAATGCAGAAACCACAATGACAAATATAATAAATGACTGAAATAGTTTATTATTATCGATACGTTTGAACAAAATTTGTAGTGAACTAAACACGCCTTCCTCCGCTTAAGAAATGATTGAAAAGCAGAGTTTAGATATTAGACATAATATGTCAAATACTGAATGTAATTATTTATTACAATAGCCATTAAAAAGGAGCCTCTCGGCTCCTAAATAAACACTCTAGCCTTCGTTGTGGCCGTGATGTTTGTCATGATGTTTCATCATCTTGCGGTTGTGCATTTTATGTTTTGCCATTTTTCGCATTTTTTTCTTCAATAACTTTAAATAATCTGCTCTTTGTACATCATTTAATTGCTGATAAATGCTGTGCTGCAGTTTTAACTGTTGCACCTTGCGTTCCGTTTGAGCATTAGCGCGTTGCTCGATTGATTCTTTCACGGTTGATTCATCGAAATCAGGGTTCTCCATCATCGCTTTAAATTTCTGCTTCATTGATTGGCGTTTAGCCTTCATTGCGTCACGATCACCTCGCGCAGGACGATTAGCTTTATGCTCTTTGATTAAATCGGTAATCGATACTTGCTGAGCTGTCGTTAAATCCAGTCGCTTGGTTAAGTGCTCGACTCTATGTTCAACACTGTGCTTTTTACCATGTTGCTCACCATGCTTTTCTGACGCAATGACTGATGTTGCCGTTAATGCAATCACTGAGGTTGCTAATACACTTGCAATCAAACTTGTGGTTAATTTCATCTTTATTTCCTTTCGTCTTGGTAGTGAATTTATCTTAGCTGTCGTGATGTAAAGCAACGCATAGCTTATGTAAAAAAGTGTAAAGTAAGTGTGTTTTTTGATGACACTCGTTAAAATAAAATAATGAATAAAAATAGCTTATTATTGATCGAAGACGACCTTGACCTATGCCAGTTACTTGAGCAATTGCTCGTAATGGAAGGCTATAGCGTGACAACAGCTCATGATGGCATCACAGGGTTAGCATTAGCACAACAAGAGCAGCATCAACTAATATTACTCGATGTCATGTTACCGCAACTCAACGGTTTTGAAGTATTAAAGCGATTACGCCACACCAGCTTAATCCCCGTCTTAATGCTAACAGCTAAAGGTGATGAGATAGACCGTGTCATTGGACTTGAGTTCGGCGCAGACGACTACCTTCCGAAACCGTTCAATGATAGAGAGCTGCTCGCCCGCATTAAGGCTATTCTAAGGCGAACTCAAGACACTCAACCAAAGCCACAGTTAGCGTTAGGCGATATCGTATTGCATCACGGCCGCCAAGAAGCAAAGTGCAAAGATCAAATTATTGATTTAACAGGTACAGAGTACTTGCTGCTAGTTGAACTCATCAATAATGTAGGGGAGCTTCTCGACAAGAACGAGCTCAATCAAAAAGTATTGGGAAAACGCCTGCAAGCCTTTGATCGAAGCTTAGATATGCACATCTCAAACTTACGAAAAAAGTTACCACCTCGCGATGATAGCCTACCTAGAATAAAGACTGTTCGTGGTCATGGTTACATCTGGCTAGAGGGTTAATACGTGCCTAAACAATTGTTCCTCAAAATTGTGATTGGCTTTTGGCTAATCACTTTATTGCTCACAGGCATGATTTTATCTCTGCCATCCCTGTTTGAAGCATCGCGAAACCTAGCGCCAGAACAATTAAAACATCACCATAAATTCGTCCAAATACTGCAATCTTCAGAACAATTAAGTGATGGAATAAAACAAGTACAACACGCAATAAACTCTCATCGCTCACATTATTACCAATATAAGAAAAAGCGTAGGAGAATGGCCAACGTATTTGTCGTTGATCATGATAACTCACCAGTTGCCCGAACAAAGTTGCCAAAAGATATTAGTTTAGCCATCATAAGAAATGAAGAAGATCCTAAAAGTAGCAGCTATCACTTCAAACGCTGGACAGTGTTTGGCCCATACCAATTCAAACACAATGATCAAAGCTACCGCCTTTACCTTAGAGACCTCAGCAACAAGCGACATATGAGCTTTCTCGCAACATTACGCGATAATCGCTGGCTGACGCTATTTATCGTCATGACAGTGAGCGCATTGTGCTGTGGTTTATTAGCATGGCATATCACGCGCCCAATTAAATCCTTAGACCGAAGTGCGCAGCAACTAGCACAAGGAAACTTAGCCGTAAGAGCAGAAGGTATAGCCCTTAATCACCATGATGAGATTGGTCAACTCGCCAAATCATTTGATGAAATGGCCAGCTCTATCGAACATATGGTTTCAAGCCAACAGCGTTTACTCGGTGATATATCACACGAACTTCGTACCCCACTGACTCGCTTACAACTTGCGAATGCTATCCAGCGTAAACAACTGGGAGAAACACCAGAAACACAACGTATTGAGCAAGAAGGACAAGCACTGGATAAGATGTTGCAGCAACTACTTCAGCTTTCACGATACAAATTAGTAAATGACCACCCTAACGAACAATGCTTATTCGATGAATTTATCGATGATATCCTAAATAATGCAACATTCGAGGCTCATGAACACAATACAACCCTACGAGCAGAGATTGAGCCGAATCTAAACGTGAGTATTCAATGGGAGCCTTTAGCAAGCGCCATAGAAAACATCATTCGCAATGCCATTAAGTATGCCAAAAGTAACGTTTCATTGAGTGTAAAAAAGCAAAATGACGACTTAATCATTAGTATAAGCGACGATGGTATGGGGGTGAGCAAACAACACCTTGCAGATATTTTTACTCCATTCTACCGTGTTTCGAGCGCACGAGACCGCTCGTCCGGCGGTACAGGTCTTGGCTTAGCCATTGCTTTTGAAGCAGTTTCTAGACATCAAGGCAGCATCGTGGCAACAAACAATCCGTCGGGAGGTTTAACAATTACCATCACTCTGCCAGTCATCGTTCCAGCCTAGTAATTAGCCCTGTTGCTAGGTACAATAGACATACTTTCTCGCAATCGAGCACAACATGTTACACGTTGCCTTATTTGAACCAGAAATCCCACCTAATACTGGTAATATTATCCGCTTATGTGCCAACACTGGCTTTCATTTACACCTAATTGAGCCGCTTGGTTTTGATATCGATGACAAGAAGTTACGTCGAGCTGGGTTAG
The DNA here is from genome assembly GCF_030689115.1 of Psychrobium sp. 1_MG-2023. NCBI lineage: Bacteria > Pseudomonadati > Pseudomonadota > Gammaproteobacteria > Alteromonadales > Shewanellaceae > Psychrobium > Psychrobium sp. 1_MG-2023. Next base: position 72,952 of record NZ_JAUYVJ010000011.1, read on the forward strand.
ACTATGCCGAAATGACACATGTATCACGCCACGCTAATTATCAAGCGATGCTCGATGCAATCAAGCCACAACGTGTTTTTGCTTGCACGACAAAAGCAACACAAAGCCACAGTGACGCAGGTTTTGAAGATGGCGATTTATTGCTTTTTGGCCCAGAAACACGAGGCTTGCCAATGGAGGTAATCGAAAGCTTGCCACCTGAGCAACGCATTCGTATTCCAATGTTACCTCAGAGCCGAAGCATGAATTTATCGAATGCTGTCGCAGTAATTGTATATGAAGCATGGCGTCAAGTCGGCTATAACGGAGCAACGTAATCATGAACCATACTAGTCGATTTCGGTTTAAAAAACGTATTAAGAAACGCCACCAATCTAGTCGTCGCATGGAGTTTTATGCAGATGTTCATCACAACGACAAAAAGCCTTTCGCGCGATGTGATGATGAGAACAGAAAGCGCAATGATGACACATAAGCGCTTATTTTAATTGACGACTTGCGGTAGGGTAAATGAAAATTTTGCCCCACCTAGCGGTGATGCTTCAGCCCAACAATCACCATCATGCCATTCAATAATACGTTGTACTATCGCCAGCCCTAAACCAAACCCATTCGCTTGATGACCACTATTTTTATCTAATCGTGTAAAGGCATCAAACACCACTGCAAACTGTTCTGGAGCAATGCCAGAACCATCATCTTCAACGACAATTGACAAATGCCCCTTTACAATCGACGCTGTGATAATCACTGTCGAGTGAGCATATTTCACTGCATTAGTAACATAATTTTGTACAGCTCGTTCGATATAATGCCCATCACAATGCCATATTAGTTCATCTGGGCAATGAAGCCCAATGTGCAGTTCTTTATCTCGGGATAACTTGTCATGCAAATTTGTTAAGAGTTGAGTAATATTAACGTCACATACTGATAGCGTATGCATTTGGCGTTCTAACCTGCCGTAATTGAGCATTTCTTCCACTAAACTTTCCATCTCTTCAACATCACTACGCATGTCAGACAACTGCGTGACCTCTTTTTCATCTAGCATAGCAAATGAGAATTTCAATCGAGCTAATGGCGTTCTAATTTCATGAGAGACAGCATTGGTCAGTAGTTTTTGTTGCTCAAGTAAGCGTGTTAATTGTTGTGACATACTATTAAAGGTGTGAATAATTGGTGCTATTACCGATCGTCTAGATACCTTTATTTTACTATCTAATTGCCCCTTGCCTAGCGACATACTTCCTCGCTGAAGCTCAGACAAATCTCGCCATAACGGCCACACCCACAGAGCGATAACTGCGGCTAAAACCAAGTATGATAGGCCTAAAATAAGATACTTTAAGCGATTATCAACACTAGGAACAGCGATAGGGCCTAATTGAATAATATACGGCTGATATTGATGTTGGATAAAAACTAGTTGCTGACCCTCTTGATCAAACGTCAATAAGGGCAAGCCATCATCTAAGACTTGCCGCTGACTAGAAGACCAATATATGTCACCAGGCTCCAGTAAGTTTATCTGTGCTGAAACCGCTTCGGCCAACTCACCCTGATTATGGGTAGTGAGCGTATGAGCCACGACCTTCGCTTGTGCCTCGAGTGGTGACTCAATAATAGCATCATCATTAACCAAGCTTTGCCATATCAGTTCAGAGGACCAGTTGATCAATAATAAGCCAGCCACAATCACTACATATAAGCTGGCAAACATTCGAGTCATTGTTAATCCCACGCTGTCGTACTAAGAACATAGCCCTTACCCCACACCGTAATTATTCGGTAAGGGTTCTTAGTGTCATCTTGCAATTTTTTTCGTAGTCTTGAAACACGAACATCAACACTACGATCAAAGCCATCATATTCACGTCCAATCATTTGTTGATGAATATAATCTCTACTTTGGACTTCACCCGCACTACTGGCTAATAACCATAGCAATTCAAATTCGTGGCTAGTTAAATCCACTGCTTTACCATTAAGTTCCGTTGTTCTAGTATCATGGTCAATTGATAATTGACCAAAAGTCAGCTGCTTAATATGGGCTTGCTTTAGCTGTACTGCCCGACGTAGTACGCTATTAATCCTTGCTAAAAGTACATGAGGTTCTACAGGCTTAATAATATAATCGTCCGCACCTATCTCTAGGCCCCTAACATGATCAAAGTCGCTATCCTTTGCTGTTAGGAATAACACCGGGTTCTGATAAGCAGGTTTAATCGCCTTTAAAATAGAAAAACCATCTAGGTAGGGTAAGGTAATATCAAGAATACATAAATCAGGGTTATTCTTTCTAATAAAATCAACCGCATGATCACCTCGATCTAATGTCGTCACTTTAAAACTATTTTTTACTAAAAACTGTTTAATTAAGGCTGATAATCTTGCGTCATCTTCAACTAATAAAATATGCTTCATTAAAATACACTCCAATCTGGTCTCAAGCGGCGGCGATATTTTTTGTTATTCGCAGCGCTTACTTTTAGTTTAGTGCTGGCTAAAATCTGCTGCTGGCCATCAACCAAGCTAAACAGGGTTGTTTCCCTTAAACTAACATTAAAATCAAACTTTGCTTGCTTGCGCTGCTTCCAGCAAAACAATTGCTGTTGTTGCTGCATTAAGCACAGATCGACAGCCATTGACGATTGCCAATCAGCATGCAGTACTAATTGGCAGCTTTCGCCTAATTTATCAACAATGCATGCTTGCGGCTTAATTTGCAGTTTTATATCTGATTGCTGCGAAAACGCAGTCGGACTAGCACTAATAAGTAAACCCAACAAACTCAAGATGCGTATTTTTTTGTTAAAAATCATACACCAAACCAGCAAAAGCGATAGTCGTGTAATTATCTCTCACTAAAGGACTCTGCGTCACGCCATCATTCAAATATTGATACTTCATTGACATGGCCACACGCCATTGTTCATTTATTTTATAGCTTTGCATTACACTAACAAACGGGTTAAATGATGACTCACCAACATATACCTGAGATAGTTCCAAGCGTTTAGACGGTAATCCATAATAATAATTCACCAACTTACGACTAAGCCAATCGCCACCCAAAGAAAGAAAAATTTGCCAACGCTTATCATCAGTCACGGCAATCTTTTTATCAACTTTTAGCTGAGCGTTAAAGCCCTTATAGACACCACTGATATCGTGCATAAGTCGGCTTTGAAACGCCCAGTTATTATTAAAATAATAATTAAGCTGTATGCCACCATCCACTGCAATATTACGTTTCGGCAGCTTCGATATATCAGCTGATAACTTACCAACATCCCCAGAAAATGATGACATGATATTACCCTGAAGAATATTCGTTGGATGCCAGCGGCGGAAAAATACCGATTGATTATTAATATTCACGATACCACTAACCGTTAGGTCAGGCAGTTCAATAAAGCTATAGCCAAGAGTACCATCATCAAAGTAAAACTTTTCACCGTAATAACTAATGGAAGGAAGGAGGTAAAGCTCGATATCCTCCTCTCCATAAAGAGGGTTCGATAGCTCACCGTAGCCTGCCGCCACAGACAAGTGCCATTGCCCCACAGTAACGCAACTTTCACTGTCCTCAACACATTCAGCAGCAGCAACACTAGAGCAAGCCAAAAAAATTAAGCAGCCAATAATTTGTTTATACATAATTTGTTCTTTTTCGATCAACTAAGGCTAATTTAGCACTAAATAACACAAATACCATGCGCTATTACACTTGATTACAATTAGCTACAATCAGTGACCAGAATAGGAGGGAAGTACAAAATAATGCATCAGCGACAACATGCCGAGATGCACTAAAAGAAACGCGGAGCTAAGATTCGACTTTTTGCGAGCGTCCAAGCAATGCTTTTGCCGCAGCGACAGGGGCTTTGCCTTGGTAAAGTACTTGATAGATTTGATCGGTAATTGGCATTTCAACTTTTAATCGTTGGGCTAATAGATAAACCTCTTTGGTATTTCTATAACCTTCAACAACCTGCCCGATATCTTGCTGTGCTTGTTCAATACCAACACCTTTACCTAAGGCTAAACCAAAACGACGATTACGTGATTGATTATCGGTACAAGTTAACACTAAGTCACCTAAACCAGCCATCCCCATAAACGTTGCTGGGTCTGCACCAACAGCCTGCCCGACACGACACAGCTCAGCTAAACCTCTAGTGACCAAAGCTGTACGGGCATTTGCACCGTAACCTAAGCCATCCGACATTCCAGCACCAATAGCAATAACGTTCTTAACAGCACCGCCTAACTGAATACCGATAAAATCAGTATTTCGATAAACTCGGAAGTTTTTCTCATTATGTAACAAGGTCGCTAAATCTTCAGCAAAGTCATCCTCACTCGCTGACAATGAGATTGCCGTTGGTAAGCCCGCGGCCATTTCTTTCGCAAAAGTAGGTCCAGATAATACAGCTAAGGCGATTTCATCACCTAAGATGTCACGTGCGACATCTTGTAGCAAGCGTCCAGTATCAGCTTCAAGCCCTTTTGTGGCCCAAGCTAAACGGTGCTCCTTAGTCAATAACGGTTTCAACTGCTCCAACATTTGCGCAAACGCAAAACTAGGCACTACAACTAATATATTTTTCGTCGCAGCCACTACCGATTTAAGGTCACCATTGACCGTTACGGTCGGAGGGAATGTCGCACCAGGGAGGTATTTTTCATTGCTATTATCTTTTGCTAACTGCGCAACATGTTCTGGGTTATGTGCCCATAACAATGTTTTATGCTCATTACGCGCTAAACATATAGCAAGGGCGGAGCCATAAGACCCCGCCCCTAGAACAGCAATATCTGCAGATTCAATCGCCATATTAAGCGTCTGCGTTTTGGCCTTCGCCTTGACGTGATTGCACGTATTGAGCGAATAGCGCGTCAAAGTTAACTGGAGCTAAGTTAAGTTGTGGGAAAGTACCACGACTCACTAAGCTAGCAATTACTTCACGGGCATAAGGGAATAAAATATTTGGACAGTAAGAACCAATTGAGTGAGCTAATTGATTTTCATCTAAGCCAGCAATAGAGAAGATACCAGCTTGTTGTACTTCAGCTAAGAATGCAACTTCTTCGCCTAATTGAGCAGTAACCGTTAATGATAAAATAACTTCATAAACATCATCAGCCAACTTGTTGCTACGAGTATCCAGATCTAACTTAACTTCTGGCGTCCATTCTTTTTGGAAAATCGCTGGAGAGTTAGGCGTTTCAAAAGAGATATCCTTTGTGAAAATACGTTGGATGTTGAATGCTGGAGCTTCTGCTGCGTTGTTTACTGCTGCGTTTTCATTAACTTCTGACATGAATTGTACCTTTATCTATTATTCTTCGTTAGTGCTATATCAATCGACATAGCTTTTATTATTCTGCTAATAAGCCGTTTAACTTGTCACTAGTATGCAATGCGAACAAGTCATCACAACCACCAATCGCTTGTTGGTTGATAAAAATTTGAGGAACTGAAGTACGCCCAGTTAACTGAATCATTTTTTCACGCATTTCAGGTTGCTCTTCAATATCTATTTCATTGAATTCAACACCTTTGCTTTCGAGTAAACCTTTTGCTCGATTACAAAAAGAACACCATGAGCGAGTATAAATTGTTACGTCAGCCATCTTCTTTTCCTTTTATTTTTTCGTCAGTGGCAAGTTTGCTGTGCGCCACTCGGTGATACCACCTTGTAAGTTATGAATATTAGAAAATCCAGCTTTCTGTAGCATTTGACACGCCTGTGCTGAAGTCATTCCTGTATTACATACAACAATAATGGGACTATCTTTTTTATTTTCAAGGCTTCCTAGCTCATTATTTTTTAACTTAGATAACGGCATCAAGATTGAATCAATGATTCGGCCTTTCTTAAATTCAGCTTCACTTCGCACATCTAGCACGATTGCACCTTCACGATTCATCAATAACGTTGCTTGCTGATGAGTAATCTTTTTAACTGTTGATAAACCCGCTTTAACACTAGTAAATACTAGCGCAATAAAAATACCAATCCAAGCTAAGGTAAGTACAGGGTTAGCCTGAAGAAATTCAATGTACTGTTGCATTTTTTGTCCTAATCATTTTCTCAGAAACTCTTGCTCCATCAGTGACGGTAGCAAAAATAATAAATCTTGCGCCTAGTATACAGACCAATACCACTTGTTACCAATACCACAATCGATGACAGCAAACCTCAAATCAACTTTTAATGGAATAATATATAGTCAACAATGTTGTGGTTTAGAGTTTTTTATCGCCAAGCGACAGTGTAATATACAGGGAAAATATCTTGTAATCGCTTAGGAAAAATCGATGTCGACTCAGAAAAAGCCTTTAGTCTTATTAATTCTTGATGGCTGGGGCTATCGTGAAAACCAAACCAATAATGCTATCGCTCTCGCAAAAACCCCTGTGATCGATAAATTATGGCAGGAACAGCCGCACACCCTGATCTCAGGCTCAGGGCAAGACGTTGGTTTACCAGATGGACAAATGGGCAATTCTGAAGTTGGCCATGTTAATATCGGTTCTGGCCGAATTGTTTATCAAAACTATACCCGTATCGATAAAGCGATTAGCGATGGTGAGTTCAATCAAAACCCAGTATTTGTCGACAATATTGATAAAGCCGTAAATGCAGGTAAAGCCGTTCATCTCATGGGCTTACTATCCCCTGGTGGTGTCCATAGCCACGATGGCCACATTATTGCGTTAATCAAGTTGGCGGCACAGCGTGGCGCTAAAGAAATATATTTACATGCCTTCTTAGACGGTCGTGACACCCCACCTCGTAGCGCATTAGCGTCAATCGAAGCTATCCAAGCCTTGTTTAAAGAACTTGGTAAAGGTCAATTCGGTTCATTAATTGGTCGCTATTTCGCCATGGATCGTGATGAACGCTGGGACCGTGTTGAAGCGGCATTTAACCTAATGACTTTAGGTCAGAGTGAGCATCAGTACTCATGCCCAGTAGAAGCATTAAACCAAGCCTATGCTCGTGATGAGAACGATGAATTTGTTGCAGCATCAGCAATCACTGACCAGCAAGGTAACACCATCACGATTAATGACGGTGATGCCCTATTTTTCATGAACTTTAGAGCCGACCGCGCTCGAGAGATCTCTCGCGCCTTCGTAGATACAAGCTTCAATGGCTTTACACGTCAGAAAACGCCTCAACTTAGTGCCTTTGTTCAATTAACGCAATACGCTGACGATATTCAATCACCAGTTGCTTATGCTCCAGAAAAGCTCGACAACGTATTAGGTGAGTGGTTACAAGATCATAACAAAACACAACTTCGTATTTCTGAAACTGAAAAATATGCCCACGTTACATTCTTCTTTAACGGTGGTGTAGAGTCAGTATTTAACGGTGAAGACCGTATATTAATACCATCGCCAGATGTTGCCACTTATGATTTACAGCCAGAGATGAACTCAACGTTACTAACAGACAAACTTGTTGAAGCTATTGCAGCGCAAAAACATGACGTGATCATTTGTAATTACCCTAACGGTGACATGGTTGGCCATACAGGTGTACTGGAAGCCGCAGTTAAGGCGTGTGAAGCCGTTGACCATTGTATTGGTCGCGTTATCGACGCGCTTGATAACGTCGGCGGTGAATGCTTAATTACCGCTGATCACGGCAATGCAGAGCAAATGGTTAGTCCAGAATCAGGTCAAGCACACACTGCACATACCAGCGAACCGGTGCCGTTTATCTATGTGGGGCGAGACGCTATTGCCACTGAAAATGGTAAGTTAAGCGATATCGCACCAACCATGCTAACGTTATTGGGCATGGAGATCCCTGAAGAAATGACTGGCTCAACACTAATGAAACTGAGCTAGAATTTGCGCGTTTTTTTTGTGAAGCTAATGTCATTTACTGTGTTTATCGCGCTGCTATTAGGCAGTGTGATAAGCCCACAACTGGCCATCGCTCAAACGCCAAACTCGGATAAACAACTTACAGACATCCAAAACAAAATATCCAAGCAAAAGCAGTTACTCCAGCACCAGAAAAAACAACAGCAGCAGCTAACCAACCAGCTAAAGCAAGTTGAACAGCAAGTTGCGGCTTCAGCAACTGCATTACATAAAACCAAGCAAAAGCAGCAAAGAGCCTTAAAGAAACAATCCCAGCTTGAACAGCAACAACAACAGTTATTATCACAGCGTTCTAAACAGCAATTGACTCTCAGTAAGCAAATAAAAAGTGCTTATATGACGGGGGGTAACGATCTAGTTAAGCTCTTGTTAAACCAACAACAAAGCAACAAGAATGAACGCTTATTGGGATATTACCAATATTTAAATAAAGCGCGGATAAACTCATTAAATGAGCTTAAGCAAACGCAACTCAAGTTAGAGAAACTCACTACAGCGCTCAATAGCAGTGTATTACAGCTTAATAAACTCGCCACAGTACAGCAACAAGAGCAGAAAACCTTAGAGAAAGATAAAACCAAGCGCACTCAATCGTTAAAAAAACTAGCGCAAAGTTACAAAACTAGCAGCAAAAAACTAGAGCAATACCAACTATCCGAGTTAGATATCAACCAATTATTGTTACAAGCAAAACAACAAAAAGCGGCTAGCCAGCCAAAACCTTTAACAGGCCTAGCTAAGGCTAAAGGTCGATTACCACGCCCAACTAAAGGTAGCTTAGTCTATAAATTTGGCCAAAAACGTCTCGGTCAATTACGCTGGAAAGGCATTACAATACGCGGTAAAGAAGGTCAGTCAGTTAACGCAATTCACCATGGAAAAGTGATCTACTCTGATTGGATTAAAGGTTTTGGCTTAGTGCTCGCAATCGATCATGGTAATGGTTACATGAGCTTATATGGTCACAATCAAGCGCTACTAAAAAATGCTGGTGAGCATGTTAATGCCAATGAGCAAATCGCCTTGCTCGGGCAAAGTGGGGGCCAAAGCCAGCCCAGCTTATATTTTGAAATGCGCTTTAAAGGAAAAGCGATAAACCCACAGTCATGGTTAAAATCTAGCTAACTATTGATAGTAATAGAAAAATTAAGTTAGCAATTCATAATAAAATCTGTTGAAATGAGCGCAGATTATAACTTGATTCAACACCAATGGAGATGTGACATCAATGCTTAGCGCCCTGCTATCCAAGCTAACTCAGCTCACTTTAGTCGCAGTTCTCTTATTTCAGCCACATGCCAATGCAAAGCCTGTTACCACAGTCAATAAAATAGCTATTGTTATCGACGACATTGGCTATCGTCAGACTGATTATCAAGCCCTAAAACTGACTGGCCAATTTACCTATGCTATCTTACCTTTTGCCCCATTAACCCAACCTTTAGCCAATGCGGTTCATCACAGTAAACGTGAAGTGATCATTCACATTCCAATGGAAGCAAAGACTAATAACCATCTGCTCGGAACTGGGGCACTAAAAGCCGAGATGGATGAAGCGACCGCACGTCGACATATACGCCAAGCCATCGCCAATGTTCCTCATGCCAAAGGCGTCAATAATCATATGGGCAGTAAGCTAACAGCACAAGCTCAGCCAATGTCATGGCTCATGGATGAATTATCTCAACAACATTTTTATATGCTCGACAGTAAAACTACCCCACACTCAGTGATTGTTCCTATTGCCCAACAGTATGGCGTACCTGCTGGCCAACGGCATATATTTCTAGATAATCAACTAGATCAAGACTATCTAAATCAACAACTTTCAAAGCTAATTCGCTTAGCAAAACGTAACGAATACGCCATTGCTATCGCACACCCCCACCCGCAAACCATTGCTTTTCTATCACAAATAGAAACAAAACTGGCGTCCCATAATGTCACACTCGTACCACTCTCAACATTAGTAAAACGTTCATTACCACAGAATCTATCCAACCTCACAACAACACCGCTAATCGCTAGTCCTGCAACCTCGCCTTAACTCGTCGTGATGCAATTTATTCTATGGTAATAGCTTCTAACTCAGTTAATACCGCTAATGCGCTTTCATTACTGTTACCACAAATAAAAGGGTCAGCTTTAAACTCAGTACAAACGGCAGGTCGCTCTGGCTGACCAAATATTTTACATAAGTTATTCGCATCTAATTGAATGCAACGTACGCCAGCAGGTTTACCCTTTGGCATTCCCGGAATGGAAGAAGAAATAGAAGGAGCAATACAGCAAGCTCCGCAACCTAAGCGACACTCTATCGCCGAAATTTTTTCATTATAATTCTGGAGGGTCACTACCTTCATGATTGACGATCCTATCTAGACCAGTCAACCGATGGCATCACGGAATGGTTTTACCAATTAATGAAATTGGTATAAAAACAAAAAAAGCAGCTAAAGGCTGCTTTTTTTGATGAACAACAATCGATTATTCCATTGCTGCTTTAAGTTTTTTCATAGCATTCTTTTCTAACTGTCTAACGCGTTCAGCAGAAACTTGATAATGAGCTGCAAGATCTTGTAGTGTTGTTTTATCGTCAGCCAACCAACGTGCTTGGACAATGTGCTGACTACGTTCATCTAATGTAGCCATCGCATTTTTTAGCTTGCGATTTGCATGGCTTTCCCAGTTTTTCTCTTCAACATAGGTCGCTACATTTGAAGACTTATCTTCAAGATATTGTGTGGGTGCAAAATTTGCTGTGCTGCCGCTATCATCATCATCGTTGGTCAAATCAAACGAGCTATCAGATAATGTCATCCGCGATTCCATTTCTAGCACATCACTTGATGACACACCGAGCTCTTTCGCAACAACATTAACTTCTTCTTGGTTAAACCAGCCTAAACGCTTTTTATTTTTTCTTAAATTAAAAAACAATTTACGTTGTGCCTTAGTTGTCGCAACCTTAACGATACGCCAATTTTTTAACACATATTCATGAATTTCAGCTTTAATCCAATGCACAGCGAATGAAACCAAACGCACACCCACTTCAGGGTTAAAGCGCTTAACAGCCTTCATCAAACCCACGTTACCTTCCTGAATTAAATCAGCATGTGGTAGACCATAGCCTGAATAGCTTTTTGCAATATGAATAACAAAGCGTAAATGCGACATAATAAGCTTTTGTGCCGCTTTAAGATCGCCTTCATGATACAAACGAGAAGCCAATTCATGCTCTTCTTCAGCATTAAGCATAGGTATACGTGCAGCTGATGCTACGTAAGACTCAATGCTGCCCGATGATACGGTCATTAATGCGTTAGATTGAATTGTGTCGCTCATTCGATACTCCTATTTGAAACCTGAACCGAGTCTACCATGCAATTTTAACGATCGCTAGAGGATCCCAGCAATCATTGTTACCAACTATTTCTGCTTATTTAGAGCCCATGCGCCGACTAAAGTTCACATTTGATTTTCTGGTTCTATTTCATTGACATGGCGTGTTACAGAGAAGTATGCCCCTAACCAACCTAGCCAAGCACTCAAGACGATCAAGATCAAAAATTCACTAAAAGCCAGACCATCAAGCATCAAATCAGTGTCCAATTCATTTGCTAAAGCGCTTAATGCTCCCTCTAAAGACCACAACATTAAAGACACACAGACCCAAGCTATAACGCCACCAATTAAACCATACCAAAAGCCTGTATAGAGGAAAGGTCGGCGAATGAAGTTATCTGTCGCACCAACCAGCTTTAAGATTTCAATCTCTTCACGGCGATTAAGTATTGATAAGCGTATTGTGTTAGCAATAACTAAAGTTACCGCTAATAATAATAAAAAACCTAGCGCAAACACGGCATCTTTAAGTAAATCGACAATCGCCGACAACTTTTCAAGCCAAGTGACATCAAGCTTGCCAAAGGCGACTTCATTTTGCTGCTCTAACACTTCAAGCAGTTCCCTTGCGCCCTCAGGACTGGAGAATTGTGATGTTGGAGTCACTAAGATTACCGCAGGTAAAGGGTTCGAGTCTAAATATGATAATGCCTCACCAAAGCCCGATAGTTGTTTAAACTCGGTTAACGCTTGTTCTTGAGAAACATAAATGACCTTGCTCACTTGAGGATAGAGTTTAATTCGGTTGACTGCTTTGGCAGCTTGCTCCTTTGATACATGCTCTTTTAAGAATAAACTAACTTCCGCGGCATTATCCCAAGTACTACGCAATTGCTCACCGTTTTTTAATAGCACGTGCAAGGTCGTAGGTAAGGATAAACTCACCCCGAGCACAGCCATTGTGAGTAGCGATGAAGCAGGCACACGCCATAACTCTCCCAAGCTAGCTAATGCTTGTTGCAAATGGCGGATAAAAAACATCACCACACCATGTCCCGCATTTACTCTTTTTGCTCCCGGTGATTTTCGCTGACTAAATAATAGGCTCAAATTCACTCTCCCTTAAGTCAGTTGATGATAGTCCGTCATGGATGAGTTTGCCCTGACGCAGAGTAAAGGTTTGATATTTCATCCGAGCAATCAACCCCAGGTCATGGGTTGCAATTAACACTGCGACACCAACTGAGTTAAGGTCTTCGAATACTTGTAAGATTTCTAGTGAAAGTGATGGGTCTAAATTACCTGTAGGCTCATCAGCCAAGAGTAAAGGAGGCTTATTGACAATAGCACGTGCAATACCGACACGCTGGAGCTCGCCACCAGATAATGTGTGAGGCATGTTATTAAGTTTACTTAATAAGCCAACTTTATCTAACGCGCCTGCAACTCGCCGCTTAATATCAGATAAGTGGAAACCTTCAATAATCAACGGCAAAGCAACATTATTAAAGACACTACGATCCATAAGTAGACGGTGATTTTGAAAAATCATTCCAATATCGCGTCGCGCAAATGGTACCTGCTTTTTAGTGATTTGATTGAGGTTATGCCCATTAATAAACACTTGACCCGAGGTTGGTCGTTCCATCAATGCAACCAGCTTTAGTAAAGTACTCTTACCCGCCCCAGAGTGCCCTGTTAAAAAAGCCATTTGCCCTGAGTCTAATTCAAAGCTGACCCGATTTAATGCCTGTTGACCACCAGGATAAACCTTAGTCACTTCTTCAAATCGAATCATACATCAATATCCCTGCTATAAAATCTCAACCCAGATGGCATCAGAAGTTCACTTGCTGATGCCAATGCGACTAAAAGAACTCGACTATTCGTCTTTTACAAAAAGTGCCTCGATAAACTCTTTGCTATCAAACTCGCGTAAGTCATCAATGCCTTCACCAACACCAATATAACGAATTGGAATACCGTATTTATCAGCTAACGCAAAGATAACACCACCTTTCGCAGTACCATCAAGCTTAGTTAATGTTAAGCCTGTAACACCTACAGCCTCGTGGAACAGCTCTACTTGGCTCATTGCATTTTGGCCTGTGCCAGCATCAAGCGTTAGCATAACTTCATGTGGCGCCGTATCATCCAGCTTTTTCATAACACGAACGACTTTCTTAAGTTCTTCCATTAAATGGGCTTTATTTTGTAAGCGACCAGCAGTATCAGCAATTAACACATCAACGTTACGTGCTTTAGCCGCCTGTACCGCATCAAAAATAACTGAAGCGCTATCTGCACCAGTATGCTGAGCGATAACCGGAATATCATTACGCTCGCCCCATACTTGTAACTGCTCCACAGCTGCAGCGCGGAACGTATCACCAGCAGCTAATGCAACCTTCTTACCCTGCTGTTGGAATTTTTTAGCCAGCTTACCAATCGTTGTTGTTTTACCAACACCATTCACACCAACCATCAGAATAACGTAAGGGCCATCTGATTTTTCAATATCTAATGGCTGTGATACTGGGTCAACAATCGTTGACAACTCATCTTGTAATAATTGGTATAACGCTTCACCATCATTAAGTTGCTTACGGCTGGCGCTATCAGTTAACGAATCAATAATTTTTAATGTCGTATCCACACCAACATCAGCAACCAATAACTGTTCTTCAAGCTCTTCAAAAAGCTCATCATCGATCTTTTTACCTTTAAATAAGCTAAAAAAGCCGCTGCCAAAGTTTTGCTTGGTGCGTTTTAACCCTTCTTTTAAACGCGCAAAGAAACCTGCTTTTTTAGGCTTCTCAGGTTGTTGCTCTTGCTCAGCAGCAACACGTTCAGCTTCTGCTTGCTCGGCGGCAACACGCTCGGCTTCTGCTTCCTCAGCAGCAACACGCTCGGCTTCTGCCTCCTCAGCAGCAACACGCTCAGCTTCCGCTTGCTCAGCGGCAACACGTTCAGCTTCTGCTTGCTCGGCGGCAACACGCTCGGCTTCTGCTTGCTCAGCAGCAACACGCTCAGCTTCTGCTTGCTCAGCAGCAACACGCTCAGCTTCCGCTTGCTCAGCAGCAACACGCTCGGCTTCAGCTTGCTCAGCAGCAACACGCTCGGCTTCTGCTTGCTCAGCAGCAACACGCTCAGCTTCCGCTTGCTCAGCAGCAACCCGCTCAGCTTCCGCTTGCTCAGCGGCAACGCGCTCGGCTTCTGCTTGCTCAGCGGCAACACGCTCAGCTTCTGCTTGCTCAGCCGCAACACGCTCAGCTTGTGCTTGCTCAGCAGCAACCCGCTCAGCTTCCGCTTGCTCAGCAGCAACGCGCTCGGCTTCTGCTTGCTCAGCGGCAACGCGCTCGGCTTCTGCTTGCTCAGCCGCAACACGCTCGGCTTGTGCTTGCTCAGCGGCAACACGCTCGGCTTCTGCTTGCTCAGCGGCAACGCGCTCGGCTTCTGCTTGCTCAGCAGCAACGCGCTCGGCTTCTGCTTGCTCAGCAGCAACGCGCTCGGCTTCTGCTTGCTCAGCAGCAACACGCTCGGCTTCTGCTTGCTCAGCCGCTAGACGCTCTGCTTCTTCTTGCTGGTCTTTTTCCTTATTGCGGCCAAACTTTAACCAGCCAAACATGCCTTTTTTTGCCATTTTGATAAAACCTTACTGTTATCTATTACGTTTTAAGCGCACAACTTGCTAAAATAGCGCTTAAGATAAAATTTTGCACCGATGATAGCAAAAACAAGTGAATAGAGGTAGAGATGGCAGCAGGAAAAGGTCGTTCAGGACAAGTTAGAATCATTGGTGGCCAATGGCGTAGCCGAAAGTTACCTGTTAGTGACGTTGAAGGGCTACGCCCAACAACCGATCGCGTCAAAGAAACCGTATTTAATTGGCTAGCACCTTATATAGATGACGCTCATTGCCTAGACTTATTTGCTGGTAGTGGTGGCCTATCTTTTGAAGCACTATCACGTTACGCACAAAGTGCTTTGCTGATTGAAAAAGATCGCGGTGCAGCACATCAATTAAAGCAAAATTTATCAACCTTAAAGTGTAACAATGCCACCGTGCATAACGGTGATAGCCTCAAATACATTTCATCGGCAGCGACGCAACAATATGATGTCGTGTTCATTGATCCGCCATTTAGAAAAAACTTGCTCGAGCAGAGTTGTCAATTATTAGAAGACAATCATTGGCTTAGTGAAAACGCCATTATTTATATTGAAATGGAAGCAGAGTTAAATCAGGTGCAACTGCCGCAAAACTGGCAGTGTCTAAAAGAAAAGAATGCTGGTCAAGTAACATTCTCTTTATGGCAGCGTAGTTAATATCGCTTTCATTAGTTAAAACAATAACGCTATAAAGTAAGAAACACCGCCATGCAGTGTTTCTTATTTGCTGAGAATTCAGCCTTTACATATTTGGATAGTTTGGCCCACCACCACCCTCAGGCGTCACCCAAGTAATATTTTGGCTTGGGTCTTTAATATCACAGGTTTTACAATGGACACAGTTTTGGCCATTGATTTGAAAACGTTGCTCACCATTCTCTTCAACAACCTCATACACACCTGCAGGACAATAACGTTGCGCCGGCTCCGCCCACTTTTCCATATTCACCGTCAATGGAATCGATTGATCGCTTAGCGTTAGATGACAACGTTGATCTTCTTCATGGTATGTATTTGATAAGAAGACTGATGATAACTTATCAAAGCTCAATTTCCCGTCAGGCTTGGGATACTCAATCTTATTTGCCTCGCTAGCCAGTTCTAGCTGTGCATGATCCAGCGCATTATCCTTCAAGTTAACCGGAAGCTTACCACCAAATAAGTTTTGATCAATAACGTTAAAAGCACCGCCTAAGGTTGTACCAAACTTATGCATAGCAGGACCAAAATTACGAGAGCAGTACAATTCTTCATAAAGCCATGATTGCTTAAATTGCTCAGCAAAGCCTGTTAACTCAGTTGATGCATTGTCGCCTTTAACTAATTCAGCAACGATAGCATCCGCCGCTAGCATCCCTGATTTCATTGCAGTGTGAGAACCTTTAATTTTAGCAAAGTTTAACGTTCCAGCGTTACAACCAACAAGCACGCCACCAGGGAATGTCATCTTAGATAACGAGTTTAAGCCACCTTTAGCAATGGCGCGAGCCCCATAAGAAACACGAGTACCACCTTCAAGGTATTTCGAAATTTCAGGGTGATGCTTGTAGCGTTGGAATTCATCAAATGGGCTTAGGTATGGATTCGAATAGTTTAGGTCAACAATCAAACCACACACGACTTGGTTGTCTTCAATATGGTAAAGAAAGCCACCACCAGTAGCACCGTCAACCAACGGCCAGCCACCAGTATGTACAACTTTACCCTGTTGGTGTTGCTCTTCTGGAATGGTCCATAGCTCTTTAATACCAATACCATAATGTTGAGGACTACGGCCCTCATTTAAATTAAAGCGTTGTTGTAATTCTTTACCTAGATGACCACGGCAACCTTCTGCAAATACAGTGTATTTAGCATGTAATTCCATACCCGGCATGTATGAGTCTTTTTGTTCACCTGACTCACTAATGCCCATGTCACCAATTAAGATGCCTTTCACTGAACCATCATCATGGTAAAGTGATTCTGCCGCAGCGAAACCTGGAAAAATCTCGACCCCTAATTGCTCAGCTTGCTCCGCTAACCAACGACAAAGATTACCTAAGCTAATAATATAGTTGCCATCATTATGCATTGTCTTTGGCACAAGCATATTGGGAATTTTAGTCCCGTTATTTTCATTACCCAGCATGTAAATGTCATCGCCAGTCACTTTAGTGTGTAACGGAGCGCCTAATTCTTGCCAATCAGGAAACAGTTCATCCAATGCTTTTGGTTCAAATACCGCGCCAGACAGAATATGGGCACCAACTTCAGAGCCTTTTTCTACGACACAGACAGTAATTTCCTGCGCTTGCTCTTTAGCAGCTTGCATTAAACGACATGCCGCTGATAACCCTGCTGGGCCAGCTCCAACGATAACGACATCAAACTCCATCGATTCGCGTTCCATATTCTGCTCCTTTGCTTTTATCTATTTGCTCAATTTAATTGTTATTGTAGTTGACCCATTGCCTCCACGGAAAAAATAAGCGGCAACAGTCATTTTTATTATATGGTTCAAGTCTGCACCAAGCTTACGTTTACGTCAACTTCATTAGGTTTTTATCTCTGATTGAGTGAGACTTATAGTAATACTTCTAGATTGGCAACAATTAAACAACCGTTTGAATCATTATGCAAGAAAAATTAAACAGGTGTTTGACTAAAGATGTATACAGAACTCAACAGCATTTAGTTAATCGTGTTTTGTTGTATCTATTAACACTTGAGCTAGTTGCTTCATTGCCCGCTGTGCTAGTTTTTTACCATTATATTCACATAATTTAGTGGTCTCAGACCACGTGCGTTGTTGTAATAGCTTAATCACTAAAAGCTGTTGTTGTGCTGGTGTTAACAAGCTTATTTGACTGGGTTGTTGCCAAAATAACGCATCAAACGCATAGTTAATCTGTTCAAAAGGGCGTTGACCTTGCCCGTAAACCGTTAAATTGATGTGATCTTGGTGGGAGATAAGGGGGGATAACAGGTGGGGCTCAACGATGTTTTGAGATAAAGAGCTGATTAATGTAGGTTCGATGGCGTTAAAGTCGCCACTTAAATTATAGCGTAAGCTACGAACAAAAAGCCCACGCGCATTTTTCATCAAAAGTTCACTAGCCACAGACAAAGGCTGCAACACCATGACTGAATGCGTGCCACTTGCTTTATCTTTGGTTAGACCTAGCCTTACGGCCTGATACCCCAGTGCATGCCAATAATCCAATAATGGTGCCGTAGCACCAAAGCTAGCACCGAGATAATCAAAATGTTGCTTTAACGCCCACTGTTTCACAAACTCATTTAAGCGCTGACCAATTCGTTGACGTTGTAATTGGGGATGAACCGCAATCCGCATTACTCGGGCAAACTTATATTGACCAGCTTGCTGTAAACCAAGTTGCGCCATCAGTGATTGAGCGAGTAAGTGTCCGCGTAATCGACGCTTTCCTAACCACACTTGCTCAGCTAACTCCTCTTCAAACAACCCCTCTTCTAACACTAACGCCGTAGCAACGATGTTCTCTTGATTCTTTACCACAAAAATATGTAGCTGAGGTGCATCTAACAACTGGCGAAAATCAGTGGGCGAGGTTTGATAATGAGCTAATACGAGTAACCCAAACAGCTGCTCTAACAATTGTGGCTTATCAAGTAACTGCTGCTGCGATATTTTTTCAAATTCGAGGGTTTCATTTACCCCTTCAATAGATGAATCATAATTCACACTTTTAAAATTAAGAGCTAAGATCCTGTTTGTAAAAGCCTCTACGGGATCATTTTCACTCCACCGAATGGGTTGCATTAACTCAACTTGGCGGTAATTTGGAGATAACTTCACTAAGGTATTCATAAAGCGTAACGCAAAGCCACGACCAGTACCTTCATAGCCATGGATAGTAGTAGCAAATACGATACGTGAAAAAGACTGCGCTATGATAGTCAGCATCGATGTTGGGATCGCCGCAGCCTCATCCACTAGCAATAAATCACATTTAGGCTTATCCGTAACAATCACATCCGGCGCAACAAACTCAATCACTTTCCCTTGCCATTTCAAGTCTGTTTTAGAACAAACAGCGCCAGGTAAAAGCTGCACAGCATGTTTAAACAAGCTAGCAACGGCATCAATTTTGGGCGCAGTAACAATAATATGTGAGACCGCGTGATCTCTGATTAATTGTGCCGCAGCAAGGCCAAGTACACTGGTCTTGCCGCGCCCTCTATCCGCAGTCATTATTAGTGGTCGTTTACGGTGCCCGGTAATGGTTTTAATAATCTCCAGTGCACTACGTTGCTGCTGCATATTCGCGAAGGGAGTTAGTGGTTGTAATGAATTTTCTGCTGGCTCTGTGATGGCGAGACCTTGCTCGTCGGGATGTAGCTCAACAACAGGAAGCGCCTGCTCTTGTCTAACCTTTATCACTGTTTGGTCTTGATTGATTTGATTGATCAGCCGCTGAATAAAGAAATTATTAACGCGGGTTAATTGATCTGGGCTGGCAATATAACGATTATAATCAGGATCATTATAATCAAGCCACTTGCCCTCTGCTGGGGTGATCAAGAAACATACGCCACCACCTTTTAATATGCCAGTGGCTTTACCAAACGCATCTGGATTAAAGCCACTATAACTATCAAAAACAAGTGTACTGGTTTCTGTACCGAGTACACTCTGAGCTTTATTCATCGCAACAAGCTGAACATCTTCACCTAAACGGTTTTCAAACTCACTCATCCCGTCATCCCCTAACCAAACAGTATGCCCGAGCTGTTCAATCTGTGTAATCAAATCAATTGCCCACGTCCGCTCACCTTGTAATACGATTAGACGACGCTGCTTATTAAGCATAATACTGTGGCGAATAGAATCAACGAACTTTGAAAACTCAGTCATATAGTGTTTTAACTCATGGGGTCATTGGCTAATTTTATGTGAAAGCTCAGTGAACAGGAATACTTTTATCATAATTGGTGCTAGATTAACCACAACCAATTCAAACGACCGTTTAGAGGATTAGCTATGTTCAACAATGTCATCACCCCGCGCTTTTTGGAAACTGACGCGCTTGGTCATATTAATAACACAGTGTTACCAACGTGGTTTGAAGCCGCACGAGATCCAATTTTTAGATTCTTTACCCCTGATATGGATGTAAAGAACTGGAAGCTGATGTTAGCCACGTTCACCGTTAATTTCCATGCTGAAACTCACTATGGTGTTGATGTCGAAATTAAAACCTACATCAGTCGTATTGGTAATAGTTCATTCGATGTTTATCAGGAGTGTTGGCAATCAGGGCATAAAACCGCGAGCGGTACCACTACAATGGTGCATTATTGCCACAAAGAAAAGAGTAGCCAGCCTCTAACAGAGTCAATCTTAGAGCAAATGAAGCAACACTTGTTACAGAGCTAACAATTCAAGAACGAAGCAACAAAAGCGATAATACCAATATCGCTTTTGTGGCTTCGTTATTTTAATCGGCCCGCACAATAGAGGTTTATATAATAACTAAGAATATCTTGATGCTTAAAAAGCATATTTTTTAGTGAAAAAAATCAACCCCGATAAACAACAAACACAAATAACACTAAATTTCAACAACTTAAAAACATGGCTTAATTGTTGTATTAACCTATCCTGTATCAATAAACAATAACAAACCTAATTATCAAAAGGTCATTTATGCTTCCAACAACGCCTTCATCCAATGGGCACTTGCAACAGGCTTGGCTAATTTGCCAATTCGAGCTCATTCGCTTATTTTTCACCAAACGCGGTGCTATTCTATTAATAGCTTTTTCTGTCGTATGGTTTTTAATTCTTAAATACCCTGTCTTTGAATCGGTAAAAATTCTCAGTAATCCAAATTTTGGTGAAAACATTACGGTTTTTTCCAGTCAATTAAACCTCCAACAAATCGTACAATGGCCATACAGTGAATTGGCTGTCTATTGGTTATTTGCAGTATTTGCTTTCCCTATCACCTCTGTATTGATGAGCTCCGATCAACTCGCTTCAGACACCAACCGTGGCACGGTGCGTTTTTTACTATTACGCTCGACCCGTAGTCAGCTACTTTACGGACGTTTTTTCGGGCAAGTATTAATCATTGCTAGTTTAATCACCATGACAGCTCTCGCGGCATTGATTATGGGTATGGTGCGCGACATTTCATTGCTATCATCTTCATTTGATGAATTGGCAAACATAGGTTTAAATCTATTGATTAGCTGCCTACCTTTTATAGCATTAACCAGTTTGCTTAACGTGATCAGTAAATCATCAAAGCTCTCGGTGGTGTTAATTGTGATTCTGATTCCCGTTTTAACGGGGTTAATTAGTTACTTAACTCAATATATTTCCTTCATCGAATACCTTTTATGGATTATCCCAGGATTACAACTGACTGAAACAGTTCAAGGATTAGGATTTAGCGTTAACACTACATTACTCCCTCTCGCACAAACCGCTGTCTACCTAGCTATTTGCCACCTAACATTAACAAGGAGAGCATTATGAGTTGCTTAATCAGTTGCCACGAGATTAATAAATACTATGGTAGTAAACACGCACTAAAGAATGTTAATTTCGAACTTGAAAGTGGAACGACTACGGCGCTCGTTGGCCCAAACGGTGCTGGTAAAACAACGCTTTTTAGTCTGCTCTGTAATTATCATTTACCCAATACTGGCCGTATTGAAATCATGGGACACCAGCCAGGAAGCCACCAATTATTTGGCCAACTAGGTGCATTACCACAAGATGCCCAACTTGACCCAAGGTTTGCGATCAAGCATCAATTAGGGCTTTATGCCAAACTGCAAGGGTTTGATAAAAAGCAGGCTCAGCAAGAGTGTCAGCGGGTATTAGAACTGGTTGAACTTACTGATATTGCAGGTGAACGCCCTGCAGCGCTCAGTCATGGTATGCGCAAGCGCGTTACTATTGCCCAAGCGCTAATTGGCCAACCTAAATTAGTGATGCTGGATGAGCCAACGGCTGGGCTTGATCCAACCAATGCACGTAATATTCGTCAACTGGTCATGAACTTAAGTGGTGAAGTGAGCTTTATCATCAGCTCCCATAACCTCGACGAGTTAGAGCGATTGTGTGATAACGTCTTATTATTAGAACAAGGGAACTTAACCCAGCAATCGGTTAGACATCATGACACAGAACAACAGCAGAGCATTACTCTTTTACTCGATAATATTCAGCAAGATACCTACAATAAACTACAATCAATGACGGGGGTTATTGCCGCGGAGCAGCTCAACAAAGCTGAGTTTATTTTACGCTATGATCCTAAAATGACACCGAACTTTGATATTGAGTTAATCCAGCAGTTACGACAGCAGCAACTCAACTACCGACAATTAACCAAAGGTTTATCGCTAGAACAGCAACTTTTCTCTTAAGTTAACGTTCAACAGAAAGTCGTCACAAACAAAAAAGGCATAACCCACTTTTCATCGTGCAGGTTATGCCTTTTTATGGTTCTGATAAGCCAGCGTTAAACGATATTACCCGCTTTAATCACTTGTTGGCATGGATTAACGCCAAATTGATAAGCGAGTTGTGCCGGGTGGTTAATATCCCATACCACAAAGTCTGCTTGCTTACCCACTTCAAGCGTACCAACTTCTTCTTCAACACCTAATGCTTTTGCTGCATGAATAGTCACACCGGCAAGCGCTTCATAGGGAGTCATACGGAATAATGTACACGCCATATTAAGCATTAATTGAATGGAGCATAGCGGTGAAGAACCAGGATTTGCATCGGTAGCGATAGCCATTGGCACTTGGTGCTGACGTAATAACTCAATTGGTGGTTGTTGCGTTTCACGCAAGAAATAAAACGCCCCCGGTAAGACCACGGCAACAGTGCCAGCGGCTTTAATTGCTTTAACACCTTGCTCATCAAGATACTCGATATGATCAACCGATAAGCCTTGATAACTCGCAGCCAACTCACTCCCACCTAAATTCGACATTTGCTCTGCATGCAATTTAACAGGTAGACCGTGCTGTTTAGCCGCATCGAAAACACGACGTGTTTGCTCTAAATTAAAGCCAACGGACTCACAAAAAGCATCAACCGCATCAGCGAGATCTTCAGCCACAACCGCTTCAAGCATTTCACCACAAACTAAATCGATATAACCATCGGCATTATCTTTAAACTCAGGAGGAAGCGCATGAGCACCTAAAAATGTCGTTTTAACATCAACCGGATGATGCTGCCCCAATAATCGAGCAATACGCAACATCTTCAGTTCATTTTCAACATCTAGGCCATAACCCGACTTTATTTCAACGGTCGTTACGCCCTCTTTCATCAGCGCATTTAAACGATTTTTAGCAGCCACGTATAAGGTTTCTTCATCTGCTTCACGCGTTGCTTTTACTGTGGAAACAATACCGCCACCAGCAGCAGCAATATCTTGATAACTTGCCCCTTCAAGACGCATCTCAAATTCCTTGGCACGATCGCCGCCATAAACAATATGACTGTGACAATCAATCAAACCCGGTGTCACCCAAGCACCACGACCTTGATAAAGCGGTGTAGCTAATGCATCAAACTCAGGTAAATCTTTTTTAGCGCCTAACCAAGCGATTTTTCCGTCTTTTATCGCTAGCGCAGCGTCTTCAATGATGCCGTAATCTGTTTCATTGATCGTTGCTAAATTAATATCAACCCACACGCTATCGAATACATTGTTGTTTTTCAAAGACATAAAATAACCACTTAAATTTATTTGCACATAATAGTTAAAATAATACGCCCTAGAACTTGTATATACAAGCAACTTATGACAATTTATAGTGAAGCATATCTCTCTCTGGTTTAGGCAAAATGGTCACCGCAAAGTTTGAACAAATAAAACAATATATCTGTCAACAAGTTGAAAGTGGTCAGTGGCAAGAAAACGCGAAGGTTCCATCTGAAAACTCTCTCTCGGATCAGTTTGTCTGCAGCCGTATGACTGCACGCCGTGCGATTACCGAATTGTGTGATATTGGATTATTAGTGCGAAGCCAAGGCCGAGGAACCTTTGTTGCAACACTAAAGTCACAATCATCATTACTTGAAATAAAAAATATTGCCGATGAGATCCGCACTCGAGGCCATCAATACAATGTTGAAGTGCTCGATATAAAATCTATCGTCGCCAGTGAGGATGTGGCAATTACGTTAGGAATGAATGTCGGGGATACTGTGTTTTATTCTTCATTACTACACCATGAAAATAATCAGCCGATGCAGCTTGAATTGCGCTATGTAAACCCGGCATTGGTCAGTAACTATTTAGAAAATGATTTTACGCAGCTCACGCCACATGAGTTTCTGAGTATGGCTGCGCCACTCACCGAAGCAGAACATATTATTGAAGCAATGATGCCTGATAATGAGTTAGTCAAGTTATTACAACTGAGCTTCAACGAGCCCTGTTTAGAGATTAAACGCCGTACATTTAGTTCTAAAGGCGCGGTGAGCTTTGCTCGTCTTATCCATCCAAGCAGCCGTTTCCGCGTCGGTGGCCGCTTTAGCGTTTCAAACTAGCACACCAACTCATTACAAATAGCGATGCGGACTATCGCCCTAGCCTAATAAGAGAACGAACAGCTTTACTGGGTTCTTTGACTAATATAACTATCGTAATCAGGAATGCTCTTAGGATATGCCAAGTCAAATAACGGTGAAGTAATCAGCATATCGGCGGTCGCTTGATTACAAGCTACCGGAATATTCCACACCGCCGCTAAACGTAATAACGCTTTGACATCAGGGTCATGAGGCTGCGCTTCTAACGGGTCCCAAAAAAACACCATAAAATCAATTTTTTGTTCGGTAATGAGCGCCCCTATCTGCTGGTCACCTCCCAGCGGACCACTAATTAGCGTTGTCAGTTTAAGCCCTGTTTCTTGAGCGATCAAAGTTCCCGTCGTTCCTGTAGCAAACAAGTTATGCGCGGCAAGCTTCTCACTATAACGCTGGCACCAAGCAATAAGATTAGGTTTCATATTATCGTGCCCAACCAAAGCAATAGACTTTTTTTGGGGTGCCGTGACTGTTTTATATTGCATTTCCTTTCCTTGTACGCTTTAACTTAAATATACTTCTATCTTATTGATAAATTTAATCTACTTCGTTTTTATGACAATAGCATGACAAACGCATTTAGCAACTTATACCAACTTCATTAATTAAATGACCAATTTTGTAATGAGGATAAACGGATTAGAGCAAGGCATTTTTTGGCGTATGTAGTGATTCTACATAGACAATAAATAACGCTGCTCTCATTCGTTTAAGCCGTGAAAAATGGTCAGGCTATTGATGGAATTGGTATCTACTTGCGCTACAGCACAAAAAAAACCACTGCGGTTTTAACCTCTAAAAATGGTGTTATAGTCGACAACGGCTTAATTTAACAACAATAAAAATAGTTTAGCTAACAAACCAATGGGGATCAGTAATATGAGTGCAAGCAACGTCAAAATTGCAGCAGGCTACAGCCAAGTTAATGAGTTATCCAACGCCGTGTCCAATCAACATCAGGATTATTACCACACCATTACTTACCAACTGGAACAACTTGGGATAACACCAACACCACTCACTATCGACCCCTTAGCCACCGACTGGTTTAGTGAACAACAACCGAATCACTTTCGCAGTGGTTGTGCACCGATTATGGCGCTGGCTAAAGCAAAGCAACTCATTGAACAAGGCCATCAAGCGGTAGTCATTCAAGGCGACGACTCCCTGTTAAGTGGCTATGAGCGTAATGAGCGTCATCGATTAATGTCAATCTATGGTGAGCAGCTATCTATTCTTGATCTCTATGATAAAGTCGCACAGCAGTTTATTAGTAAACAACATTATAACGAGCAACAATTTAAACAATACAGCGCCTTACTATTTGAGAATTACGCCCATACCCACCAGCAGCAATACCACAAACAGCGCGCTTATTTTGAAGCGCCTGCCTTAAAGTGGTTTCGTCATGTCAGCCCACTATTTCGTGGGGTCGATTGTGCTAACCCATTAGTCGACTTCAAGGGGCGTTTATTATTATGCAGCGATGCGTTATGCCAGCGACTGAACCTAGCCACAGCGCAAACGGTTACGGTAGCAGGGGTGGGTTTAGGCGAGTTAAACGTGACGGATGAAACACAAGCAATCAATCAAATTGCAGATTACGCTCATTTAACGCATGCCTATCAGCAGGCGTCATCGCAAGCAAATTTTAACTTCAGTAAACAGTTTATGACTGGTAATGGTCTCATGGAAGCCTATACCTGTTACCCCGTAGTTCCGATGGCATTACTACAAGCGACAGGCCTCATTAGAAACCTAAATCAGCTACCTGGTTTTTTATCAGAACACTCAGTGACCATCACGGGCGGGATGAATTTAGCACGAGCGCCGTGGAATAACCCTGCACTGAATGGCTTAATTGAAATGTATCAGCAGTTAACAGACAGTCAATGTGAATATGGTTTGGTCCATGGTAATGGCGGATTAGGGTATCGCCAAGGAATCGCGCTACTGACAACAACGTAACGCGATAACTAAAGAGTTCTTATTGTAATAACTCATGTGTCTCAGGGAGCTGCGAAATAATCCATAAAACGAGACGGTGTTTTAAATTAGGGCCGTCTTCTTTATCTTCAGGCAATGGTTTGATCAGACCATCATTAACCAATAGTCGATAAATCACTTCCACCTTATCCTTATTCGATTCGGCACGATCCAAACCGCCATAGCCACGTTTTGTTGCATATGCTTTGCCTAATTGCATGGCGAGCTTTAATAGCTTGTCTTCATTTTTATGCTTTTTCACTGGCTAAATCCTTATTTTAATAACCTTTACACCATTTAAGGTAAAGCAATTAATTTAATTATCAATCCCTTCTTTTGCCGCAGTCCATAATGAATTAATCAATGGATTTTTAAGCCGCTTTTTCAAACAGCAAATCACCACCTCAAATGGCTTAAGCTGTGGTGTTGCTTCCACAATCTGAATCGAGTCTTTTAGTGGACTATTATCCAAAACAATCTTTGGCACCAAGCCCACGCCAAAACCTAAGCTCACCATACTAACAATGGCTTCATTACCTGCAACCTCCGAATAAATACGCGGACGGATATTCTTACGCTTAAACCATTGATCGAGACGCTTTCTGGCTAATCCTTGCTCTGGCACAATAAGTGGTAATTCATTCCAATTGTATTGCCCACTGTCAATTAGCGCTTGCACTTCACAGCGTTCAACAGGAGCGATAAAGACGAGCGGCGAGATGCCCAACGTTTGAAATGCCATGTTCGGCGGTAGTTGATCTGGCTTAGCAGCGATCGACATGTCTTCACATTCGTTATGAATACGTGGGATTGATTGCTCGACATCACCGGTGCGAATTTTAATTTCAACCTTGGGGTATTGCTGACGATAGCGTGCCAAAATTTGGTGAAGGAAGCTGTGGCTAGCGGTCACTGAGCAATAAATACTGAGTTCCCCCTGTAGCTCATGACTGTCTGTTTCCAGCGAGCTTTTAAATACGTCCCACTGTGCCAGCGTTGCCTTAGCGTATTGAACAAAGAGTTCACCTTGGCGAGTTAAGTTAACCGTGCGGTTATCGCGCTCAAATAGAGTAACATCAAGCTGCTGCTCTAATTGCTGAATATTACGACTCAGTGTTGAAGGACTGACATGACACTGCGCACTTGCCTGAGCAAAGTGTAATGAATCGGCCAAGGCCAAAAACATTTTGAGCTGACGATTATCCACTAACAATACCCTTTTATTTAATGTTGCACATTTTGCAACACTGTAGCCCATTTATATCATTTTACGCAAGGATACGATTACGGTAAGGTATTTTCATCGTCACAAGCAAGTGACCCCATTTATTTTTAGGATGACATCATGGCTCAGAATTATTTCAATACCTTAGCGTTACGTGAACAATTAGCTCAGTTAGCTAAATGTGATTTTATGGATATCTCAGAATTTAGCGACGGTGTACAAGCACTTGTTGGTAAAAAGATGGTTATCGTTGGTTGTGGTGCACAAGGTTTAAATCAAGGCTTAAACTTACGTGACAGTGGTTTAGACATTTCTTACACACTACGTGCTGAAGCCATTGAGCAAAAACGTCAATCATGGAAAAACGCCACTGAAAACGGTTTCACTGTAGGCACTTACGAAGAGTTAATCCCTGATGCAGATGTTGTTTTAAACTTAACGCCAGATAAGCAACACACTGCCGTTGTTGAAGCTGTTATGCCGCTAATGAAGCAAGGCGCTTGTTTAACATATTCTCACGGCTTTAACGTTGTTGAAGAGGGGATGCAAATTCGTGATGACTTAACGGTAATCATGGTAGCTCCTAAGTGTCCAGGCTCTGAAGTACGTGAAGAATACAAACGTGGCTTTGGTGTTCCAACACTGATCGCGGTTCATGAAGATAACGATCCGCAAGGCCAAGGTCTTGCATTAGCGAAAGCTTACGCAGCAGGAACAGGTGGTCACCGCGCAGGTGTTCTAATGTCTTCATTCATCGCTGAAGTAAAATCAGATCTAATGGGTGAGCAAACTATCCTATGCGGTATGTTACAAACGGGTTCAATCTTATGTTTCGATAAAATGGTTGAGCAAGGTATCGATGCTGGTTACGCGTCTAAATTAATTCAGTACGGTTGGGAAACTATCACTGAAGCACTTAAGTATGGCGGCGTAACGAACATGTTAGACCGTTTATCAAACCCAGCTAAAGTTAAGGCGTTTGAGTTAAGTGAAGAGTTAAAACAAATCATGCGTCCACTTTACAACAAGCACATGGATGACATCATGAGCGGTGCATTCTCATCAGGTATGATGGCTGATTGGGCAGAAGATGATGCGAAGCTATTAAACTGGCGTCAAGAAACGGCGGAAACGGCATTTGAGAAACAACCTGCTGGCGATCAAGAAATTAGCGAACAAGAGTTCTTCGATAACGGTATTCTAATGGTTGCAATGGTTCGCGCTGGTGTTGAGTTAGCCTTCGAAACAATGGTTGCGGCGGGCATCAAAGAAGAGTCAGCTTATTACGAGTCGTTACATGAAACGCCATTAATTGCTAACACAATTGCACGTAAGAAGCTTTACGAAATGAACGCAACAATCTCTGATACAGCAGAGTACGGTTGTTACCTATACAACCACGCTTGTTTACCAATGTTAAAAGACTTTATGACGCGTATCGATACTGACGTGATTGGTAAAGGCTTAGACGTTACCGATAACGGTGTTGATAATGCGCAGTTAATCGAGATTAACGACACATTACGTAGCCATCCAGTAGAAACTATTGGTAATGTACTTCGTGGTCACATGTCAGCAATGAAGAAAATCGTTTAATCAACAGACTACTTAAAAAGATAAACGAAAAAGAAAAGCCTCAGTAATGCATTACTGAGGCTTTATTAATTAAGGCACAACCTGTTTTCTCAGCTGTTTTATTCAGTGGGTAGCTTAGGTAAATCTGTTGCCTTACAAAGCGGACATTCAACAGTACCAGTTTCCTCAAGGTAACGAGCAAGCCTTCTTAAATGAATGTTATTAAAACGATGATTCAAGTGCTTAATGTATGCAAGCGCTAGCTTATCAACAGTATGCTTACTACTTAAAAAAGTATCTATCGCCTGTGCTTCTGTGATATTGCCATCCTTATCTACTGGAACTATGATACCAGGCGGAATAACTAAACCAGTCATATCGAATTGACCATTTACTTGTGGGGAAAATGTTATATGGTACCCTTCAACGGTCACAAAAAAGACCGGTGCGCCAAACTTCAATACCTCACTTGTCATACCCTCCTGAAGCGAGCTGCCTTCACCTGTCACTTTAGAATTAGCAAGTAACGCATTAAGCTCAACTTCAAAACCTACCGTTCCATTCGTTTGTAAACGGTTGAGGTGAGTTGTAGTGTTTTTCGCATTACTCCAATATCCTTTAAGCTGCATTGCACGCCAACAGTTCGCTTTGATATGGTTAGGGTTTCGGTCGTGGGGCTCGCCATAGTTACAAAACTCTTCATAGCCAAAACCACCTTTGGGTAGCTCCCCTTGATAATTTATTTGATTAGCAAAGTTTTTTACGGCCGTTTTAGGCGAAACCAATTGCATCACGGCGTCTTTATCATTACCAGCTAATGCTTTGGCAGTCACTAAACGAACCGACGTATAAGGCATGTAGATACCTTCCCCCCTTTCACCCTCAATCACCATCGTATCCTGCATAGCTTCATAACGGTAATGCATCGCTTTATCTAAGTTATCAGATTGGATGATTATATTAATAGGGGCAACTAAACCGCCGCTGAGCGCTTTCTGAGCAAGTGAACGGGCGACATAACCTGCATAGGTTGCTTGCGCGCCTAAGTCAGTACAAACTTTTTGCGTATTAGCTGTGGCACAACCAAATACTTTTGACACGCCGTTGGCATGAGCCGCCATGGCAGTGAGACTTAAACCAACAGCCAATATCCCTGTGCTTAATCCTTTAAGCATTTATTTCTCCTTTTCAAATCAATCAAATAACAAGCACAAAAAATATAACAAAAAAAACAATCAAGCAACTTGCGTTAACAAACGGGAAATTCATAAGCTAATTACGAGGTAAATTCTAAAGCATTAACACGCTTTTGGCATATAATAGGATCTTATTTATAACAGTAAGATTGGACAGTCACATGAAAAAAACAATAATATTAGCGAGCCTTAGTTTACTCGGTTTCACTCAGGCCCCTGTGGCACAAGCGGTTGTTGCTCCGGCTCCTTTAGTCTCTATTCCAACCCATGATAACTACTTTAACTTACTCAAAAAGCATTGTGGCAAAGCCTACCCGGGCCACGTGACTGTCGATAATTCTGACAGCGATGCATTTGCTAATAAGCTGTTAGTCATGCACGTACGTAAGTGTAGTGATAACCAACTGCAAATTCCGTTTCATGTGGGTGATGATGCATCAAGAACGTGGATTTTAACCAAGACGGGCTCAGGAATTTCATTAAAGCACGATCACCGCAAGCCTGACGGTAGCAACGATAAATCAACCATGTACGGTGGCCACACGGTTGATGCGGGCTGGGATAACGTTCAATCTTTTCCTGCCGATCAATACTCAAAAGAGTTATTTGTAAATAGCGGTATTCCTCAATCAACAGGCAATACATGGCAAATGTTTATTTACCCAAAACAATTTACTTACCGTCTAATCCGCCAAGGTCGTGAATTTAGAGTCGATTTTGATTTAACCAAACCAATTATGCCTCCTGCGGCACCTTGGGGTTATCAAGACTAAGCGCAAGCTGCTATGTAAATTTTTGCCACATTTTATTACAACTTTTGGGCGATTGATCTTTTCGCTCAAACTGTAATTAATATATGATCAAAAGTTATTAGAATAAAAAACGAAGGAATAGCAATGAACTTAGTAAAGAAAGGTGCAATCGCTTGTGCCATCGCCTTAGTCGCGACATCGTCATTTGCAGCTCAGCCAGCAAAATCAGAAAAACACGCTGCAAAAGCCACTGAATGGCGCAAAGATGTGTTTCAATTAATTTATAGCAACATGGGTCCAATGGGCGCAATGGCTAAAGGTAAAATTCCTTTAGATAAAGCTGTCGTTGAAAAGAATGCTATGCGCATCAACCAACTGTCATACATGATTGGTGATTACTTTAAAGTTGATACACGTAAGTTTGATGTCAACACAGAAACATTAGATAAAGTATGGGAAAGTCCAGCGCAGTTCGACAAGAAAATAACAGCGCTAACATTAGCGTCTGCCAACCTACAGAAAGTTGTCCAAACGGGCAATGAAGGTGCAATCAAGAAAGCGATTGGCGGAATTGGTAAGTCTTGTGGCAGCTGCCATGATGATTTTAAGCAAGACTAATATTTTTCTTAAACAAAAAAGCGAGCTTTGAAGCTCGCTTTTTTTATGCCCGTTTTTTACAGCTAAGTATTACTGTTTGCTTCCTTGTCACTGAGACATTGTCCTTGTTCCTGCAGCCAAAATACCGTATTACCGACCAATGCAATAGAACCTGAGACAATCGCTGATACAGGAAAGACTACCGCACTCCCTAATATCTCACTAATAAACACATCTTTACAGTCTCTACCATCCGAACAGTCCAATGCACCAAAGAACTCAAGTTGCTCAACACTTAACTCAACTTTCTTTTTCACTACATGACAGCGCTCATCATAATTATTAACCACGTTCGGCTGAACAACACAGGCGCTGAGAAGTAATGCGCTGGAAAGGCCAATAGCTTTTTTAAGCTTACTCATTTGATTTACAATGCATCCTTGCTAACTAGTCAACGAAAAAACCAGCCTAGCATTTTATTAATAAAATAGTTCATCTTCACTAACAGGCACATTAATGACCACTAGCCAATAAATAAAAGCACAGCATAATGCTGCTACAATTAAGCCCAAGATAATCCGCGATCCGCTAATCGCATCACTCGCTTTAACCTCACCATCATTTTTCTTTCCGGTCACCATCGCTTTGACTAAGTTTTGCTTCTTAGCCAGTTTATAGAAAACAATAGCGGCAATGTGAAAGACAATCGCAATGCCGATCACATCAAATGTATTATGATGAATAGTACTCATGAGCTTATCAACGGCATCTCCCGCCGCATTGTAGTAAGGGCCTGAACTGAATATTTCATCATCAACAAACAACCCACTCACCGCCTGCAGCGCAACTAAACCGAGCATCGCTAGTACCATCAAACTGCCCAGTGGGTTATGCCCTGGGGTTATTGGTGCTGTGCCTTGTTTAGTTGCTTTGATATAAGCAATCAATTGTGACGGTGTTGGTAAAAACTGCCCAAATCGCGCATGCGTTGGACCGACAAATCCCCAAATTAATCGAAATGTCACTAAGCCTAATGCGATATAACCTAATTGCATATGCCAATCGATATAATCACTGCCAAGTTCATGGGTCGCCCAGCAACCAATCACGGTTAGCGCAAAACTCCAATGAAAAATCCTTAACGGTAAATCCCAAATAAGGAATTGTTTATGACTCATTTTTTATTACTCCTATGACTCACCAAAGTTACCCTACATTGTCATTAGTGATCCATTTACTCATCACAACATGGGTTTTAATTTTTTTTAACTGCCTATTGGTATCTAGCTCTTCGCGAATTTCGTGAAGTCGTTGCATCGATTCCGTTTCAACATAGACTAACAAATCCATTTCTCCAGTAATACCGTGACATGTCTTAACTTCAGGGATTTGGTGAAAGACGTTAATAATATCACGGCAACGCTCGGAGCTATGTTGAATCTCAAGATAAGCTGAAACCTGTGCTTTGGTCGACTCACTTAGTAACACTTGATAACCCCGAATCACGCCACTTTGTTCAAGCTTCTTAATTCGCTCTGATACCGAGGGCCGCGATAGGTTTATTTGCTGTGCGATTGCCGATACAGACTGTCGGGCATCACGACGTAAAGCTTCTATTATTTTTTGATCAAACTTGTCCATCAGTTCCTCCACAAGATAGTCATAACAAAGCATACAAGCTATAGTAACCAAATGAAATCCGCGCCGACGAATTGCAGGCCTATTTCGACAGATTGCTATATAACCACGACAAACTGTGCAAGCTAGACCTCGTATACTATAGGCTCCATAGCAAACCAATAAAGGCTAAAAGATGAGCCAATTACAGCAAAGTATTACCCGTAGCCAAGGTGCTGGCTTACTCGCAACAACATTATTAGGGACAGGCGTATTTATCTTGCCCCAGCTTACCGTCGAAATCGCTGGGACAAATGCAATGTACACCTGGTTGGGTTTAACACTATTAATGCTGCCATTAGTTTGGGTCTTTGCCAAACTTGCGAGTCAGCATCCCCACGCAGCAGGGCCAGCCTACTTCGTTGAGCAAGCATTCGGAACAATTTGGGGCCGTTTGGTCGGATTACTGTTTGTCTTTGCCGTTCCCGTAGGCGCTTCAGCTGCCTTGATGATGGTGATGGAGTTTGTCAGTGTCATCGTTTCCCTCAGCTCACACGGTACATTATTCATTCAACTGGCATTTCTTGGCGGGTTGTGGCTACTCAATATCCGAGGGGCTCAACTATCTGCCAAATTACAGTTTGCATTAACCGTTTGTATTGCCGCCATTATTACTGCGATGTTACTAGCTTTTGCTGTTGAATCACCCTCTCAACAAATAAGCACTCCTGAGAGCTTTAGCTTACCGCCTATCATGATCGCCGCAGGTATTGCCTTCTGGAGCTTTTTAGGCATCGATGCTCTCAGTCACTTTTCTACGGAGTTTAAGAATCCACAACAAGATTTTGTTCCGGCTATGCTTATTGGCACCGTTGTGGTGGGCCTACTTTATCTCGCTTGCGCATGGTTAGTGCTTGCACCGATAACAGAAGGGAATTTGACGATGGTCAGTTTATTTAATCAATTATTCGGTGGCGGCGGTCAGTGGGTTATTGGCCTATTAGGAATCACTAGCGGCTTAGCAACAATTAATATGTATATTGGTGGTGCGGCACGATTGTGTTGGAGTCTAAGCCATGACGGTATTTTGCCTCGCACTTTACAGCCGCTAAATCAACAACAAGTACCACAACGGGCAGCCAGCTTCATCATTGGATTGATGTTGATTATAACGGTGATCCAATATGCCTTGAACCTACCATTTGAGCTGTTTGTTAACTGGACTAACGGGGTATTTTTAATTATCTACGCTGGCTGTATGTTAGCGGCATTAAAGTTGTTAAGTAAACAGTATCGAGTGGCTGCTTACCTCGGGTTATTCAGTTGTATCGCCATTATGGTCGGGCTTGGTTCGCATATGCTTTATGCTTTAGTGCTCAGTAGTTTATTATTACCCTTGCTCCATAAGCAGCAACAAAAAATACAACCAAACTAAGTATACAACTGATATTAAAGAACAAAAGATAAGGTGAACATTGGTTCATCTTATCTTTTTATCCACTTAATCTTTTAATAATAGTATTCGTGCTTCTGCGTAGTCAGGAAAGTTTTTATAATGTTGATGGTAGTCTCGCCAGTTATAGAAATATCCCCCAAGGTAATCAAGTTGATATTGATTATTCTCAAACGCCCCACCAGTATCAGCGAGTATCGTTAATCGATGCTCATTATTCATCGTTAACATAATAAGTTTCCCAAGACCCAAGTGCTCGAGGTCACCAGCGACTGTTACTAAGGGTTTGATGGGTATTTTATAGTTTGCGTCTTTTCCATAACCCAAAACACTGTCTGTTTGCTTAAAATACCAATAGCGCTCTTGTTGCTCTTTAGGCACGTTACGTTGATAACCAATACCGTTATTACGATGGACATTATAAAAAGTGTCAGAGCCATCAATCTTGACAGTACCCTGCATTAGGGTGTCTTCAAGATCGGCTCGCGAAAACCACACTAGCGGTTTAGCCCATTGGTTATGATCGAGTACACCAGTTAATACCTGCTGTTTAGTGAGTTGAAACCGGGTTAACTTCTCTCGCTGAGTTTGCGCTTGCTCTAGGGTTAACTCCTGCTCATCAAAAGGAAGCTGATATAGAGCGTGCGGTGTTTCTGCGGTCTTAATAGGGCTGCCCTTGGCTTTTTTAATATAATATTTGGTCAACAATATTTGCTCATCAGGCATTCGCTTCAGTAACGTCTTTTGCTGTTCAAATTGCCGTGATTGTTGCTTGTTCGGACGCCAGCGAATCATATCAAAATGCTGGTTGATAAAGTTAAGGTCTTGCAACCGTGATTTTCTCCCCACCGCATTATCTTCTTTAGACACCTGACAAATGAACGCAAGAGTACGTTTAACACGATCTAAGTCAGCAGAAAATTGTTTGACTATTCCTGGCCTTATTGCCATCGGATCATAATCTTGTCCTTTATTAAGGTAATCTAAAGTACCACCAGCCACTAAGCATAAGTCAGTTGTTGATTGGGCAATAACAGAGCCAGTTATTGGCTGTTGCTGTGTTGAAAACACGGGTTTGTGAGAGATAACCCCGCTCTCTTTTTCAACCGCTAGACTCGCGCTAGCGTAGCCAAAAGCAATAAAAGCGAGTGCAAACCATACACTGATTGTTGTTCGGTTAAACGCTTGTCCCATTGGCCTTCCTCAATCCGCGCCGAATAACTCCCTTCAAAAATATAAGCCTAAGCAACTGAAAGGAAATATATAAATACTTACCAGCCAACATAAGTGTTCGCTAATATTTATGCTTGTCATCGGTATAATTAAGCCATATGATGACTGAAATAATCGATAATAATACTCATTATAAAGGAAAAAAGAATGAAATTGGCTATCCCACTCTCGTTAATCGCCCTTGCTATCTCAGGTTGTGCAACCAAAAAGCAAGTTGATAACACCCCCTTACAAGAAACGGCGGTAGTCAAAGCAGAATATAGTGTCACTGGGTTATATTCTCCTGATTTTCACGGTAAGCAGACCGTGTTAACTCGTGACAATCTACGCTCAATCCGCGAGAAAACCACCTTTGATAGTTGGTTATTGCGTTGGGCTAATTTTGATGAGGCCCGTATTGCCGATATTAAACAAAATAAATCTCTTTATGTTGATTATGATGACAAGGAGTATTCTGAATGTGGTTTGTCTGGCTGTAACACATCTTTCTTAAAAGAAATCGAAGGCCCGGGTATAGAACAGGACGAAAGTGAAGACCATCAATCGTATGAAGAAATTGGCTGTAGTGTGTCTTTGGCAAATAACAGCTTTGATGTTGATAAAACTGGCCGAACTCGAACCATTAACGGTTTTGACACTCAAGAATATAAAGTAAAGTGGAGCACTGAGTTTAAAGACAGCCTAGGTAAAATTGATAAGAATGTCATCACCTTTGATTTTTGGACTACAGATCAGAACCAGTCAATGAATCAGGCATTAACTACTCACGGTCAGTTCCAAACGAACTATGCTAATTCACTGGACGATAATCACCCATTAATGCGTTTACTCGGCGCCAATGGCTATAAGGCTATCGCTGCCTTTACTGGTGATATGGACAATCAAGAGCACCAATTTAACGGTGAGATCGGTCGTAAACTAGCGCAAATTAAGGGCTACCCGATTTCAATTAAATTAGAATGGAACCAAAAATTAGAAGCCTGTAAAGAGCAACGCTCATCCACATCAGGTCCAATCGACTATACGCAAAATATTAGTGATATCGGCTCACAAATGCTCGGTAGCTTAGTTGAAAAAGGGAAAGAAACCTTGATGGAAGCGTGGATGAAAGACCCTGTCATTCGCTATGTATACGAGATAAAGTCTGTATCAATTGAGCAAGTACGGGACAGTAAATTCCAAGTACCTGCAGATTATAAAATTGTAAATCGCGGCTAAAGAATATACTCGGCAGGCTCAACGTCTATTGAGCCTGTCTATCTTCCTTAGCAATAAACTCTCTAATCGCTTGCCATGCTTGCTCTCGATACTCTTCGATCTCAAACAGCACCTCATGCCGTGCATTCTCAATAACTGTTTTTTTAAGCCATTTCGTAAGCATATTTTTTGCAAAGTAATCTTGGGCCTGATTATCAACTATCGTTTCAGCGCCAGCTTGTAGCAGTAACGTTGGTATTTCAATCATCGATGCCTGACGCACACACTGCCCACTCGCCTTAATCGCTTGAATTAACCAAGCATTGGTTGGAGAAC
Source organism: Psychrobium sp. 1_MG-2023 (assembly GCF_030689115.1). Lineage (NCBI taxonomy): Bacteria > Pseudomonadati > Pseudomonadota > Gammaproteobacteria > Alteromonadales > Shewanellaceae > Psychrobium > Psychrobium sp. 1_MG-2023. Next base: position 110,652 of record NZ_JAUYVJ010000011.1, read on the forward strand.
CCAATTGAATAGATGGCTGCTGTTGATATAACTGACGGAATTGACTATAGCGAGCTTGTGATTGGGTTAACTCGTTTTCTGCAAATGGCGCATCGTCATATCCGCTTCCTCCTAGGACATACTTAGATTCAGCGTTAAACAAGCGACTCAGACCTTCTAGAGTCTGAGTAACACATAAAATGAGCCATTGTGGGGCTGGTAAGCAAATACCATGCATTGGGCTTGCTAAGATTACTTTATCAATCGAGTGGGGGCGTGTTTGCAGGTAGCGAGTACAAATAGCCCCTCCCATTGAATGACCCAAGAGTATCTGCTGTAAGTGTTTGTTAGGCTGGACAATAGTTTCAATAAATGTTGCCAAGTCAGCCACATAATGATCGAACTCTTCCACATGCCCTTTGTGGGGGTTGCTTAGCATTCGTTGAGAGAGCCCTTGGCCACGGTGATCGAGCATATAAACGCTGTAGCCTAGACTATAAAATTCATTAGCAACTTCATGATATTTTAAATAGCTTTCGATACGACCATTAACCAAAATGACTGCTGGAGAAGGCTGTTCTTGTTGCATAAAACCATAGCTAATGTTGACATTTTTAATGCCACTGAATTGATTTTGCTGTAAGTTTCCTAACCAAACATCCATTTTATTAGCCTTAATAACCATAATAATAGGTATGATGCCAGAATATGCCCGAAAGTGAAAAGACGACCTTGTGTCAAACAACACAAATTCCCTACGTTCAGTTTAATCAAGGATCGCAACCTTGTTTATTTATTCACGCCAATGGTTATCCAAGTCCGTGTTATAGCCCCTTATTACAACAACTCAAGGGTTGTAACGTATGGGCCCCCTTATTGCGTCCTTGCTGGGATGATAGCGACCCAAGTGATGCCAATCAGTGGCCACGATTGGTCAGTGATTTGGTCTCATTTGCGCGCGCTCGATACCAAGAAACACAACAACCTCTAGTGGCCATTAGCCACTCAATGGGCTGTATCATCTTATTACGTGCCGCACTGCGAGAGCCACAACTCTTTAGTAAGGTGGTATTTATCGACCCCATTTTTATGCCGAGTCACCTGGTTGAGATATCACGAATAATGCCCCAGCGCTTAAAGCGTAAACTTAAATTGGTTAAAAAGACCCTCTCCAGACCTGACCGCTGGTCAAGCTTACAGCAAGCCTTTGATTTTCATAGACCTAAAAGAGCTTTCACAGCATTATCCGATCCCGCATTATGGCAATACATTATCGGAGGCACACAGCAAGTTGACGGCAAATGGCAGCTAATTTACCCCAAAGCTTGGGAGGCTTGGTTTTATCAAAATTTACCTCGAGCCTGGCGTCTATTACGACGCTTAGAGTTGCCGACATTAGGCATAAAAGCAGAAAACTCTGAGTTTTTAACCAACGCAGCATGGCAAAAGTGGCAGAAGATCCAACCCAACGACACCTTTGTCGAGTTCCAAGATCAATATCATTTATTACCACTAGAAGCGCCTAATGACGTTGCCCATGCGATCTTAGATTTTATCGAATAATTCTTTTGCCGCTTGCTTTAGTTTGAGCCAATCCTGCCGAGTAATCTCAGCGCACTGTTGATATTGAATTTGATTAAAGCAGCAGCTAAAGAGGGCAATTTCTCGCTTTATATGCGGCCTCTGTTGTGCGACTTGTTGGAGATAACTATATGCTGGAAGGTGTGTAGGTCTCTTTACTCCGAGCTTCGCGACAACAGTATTAAATAATTCATCACTCTTTTGTTGATAGGTTTTTCGCTGCAACCTAAAACCGCTAAACCAAGCCAACCATAGCGCAATCACGCACAAGCAAATCAAGATAAGCACCATGATCTTCGTCGCATTGACCTCGCCCAATAAATACTCAAGCAGATCATTTTGCGCTTCTTTATCGTAGCCAAGTAACCAGCGGCTCCATAAATACTCAATATTCGCCAAGCTAACTCGCAATTGATTTACCCAAGGGGAATGTTGATACCTTGCCAGGCTTAATACGGAACCAGATAAAAAATCTTGTTCGGCACCTAACGTTGATACAAGCCCTTGGGTTACACGTTCTGGAGACACTTGTGCAGTAGGGTCAACCCGAACCCACCCTTGCCCATCAAGCCATACTTCATTCCATGCATGAGCGTCATATTGATACACATTCAAATAGCCAACCTCATCATTCCACTCACCGCCCTGATACCCTGCAACCACTCGAGACGGAATACCTGCTGACCTCATCACAAACGAGAAAGCACTAGCATAATGAGCACAGAAGCCTTCACGAGTATTAAATAGAAAGTCATCAATACTATCCTGCCCAAGCAGTTTCGGAGTTAAGGTATAGTAAAAAGGCTGCTGCCTAAAGTAAGCAAGTACCGCATTAATCAATGCCTGAGGATGCTCGTGACGTTGGCGAAGTTCAGCCACCCATTGCTGAGTTTTTAAGTTGGTTTGTTCTGGGAGTGCCAGGTTTCTTAAGCGAGAACGGTTATTAATCGGCGCTAACGTCATTAACCCCTGAACACTAGATACTGTGTATTGCATCGGTGTAACCACAGGCTTAGTCGCAAAGAGTGTCCCATCGAATGACTGGCGCACACCATTATCATTACTTAATGGCAAGGCCAAACCAAACAGCCATTGTTGGTTGCTCGGCTTAGCTATTATCTGATAGTTAAAAGACTTCATTGTCGGGCTAATTTCTGTCAAAGTATTATTAGCTAAGCTACGTTGCCATAATTTTGAAACGGGTGACTGGCTCCAACGGCGGCCATCAAATGATTCCATCACTAACGCCCGCCAATAAAGCTCTTGCGGCAACGGCCTCTCCCCATCAAAAGTGACGCTGAAGGCAAGCTCCGAGCTTTGCGTTAAGCTGGCGATATCACCCGGACTCATGTTATCAGAAAGCCCAGTCGTAGCCTGTTTAATCGACGGCATTTGCCACAATGGCGATAACTGCGGCATTAATAAAAAGAGCACTGCGGTTAACGGTAAACTAACCGAAAAAATCTTAGTGGACAGCGTTAGTTGTTGTCGCCACTTCAGTGCTGGTGCACAAATATTGATTAATAAACAGAGAGTTGCAATAAGCAAAATGAGATTAAAAATCGCATGTTTGATTTCACTGCCAAAAACTAAGGCAACACCCGCAGTAAGAATACTGATTAGAGCTAAAATAAACGCATCTCGCTGTTGATACAGCTCAATAAATTTTAATGCAAAACCCACTAACAACAAATTAACCATCGTTAATAGCAAGCCGTGGCTAGGCCCAGTAATGGTTAATAAAATAATACAGGACAAGACAATTGAAAAATGCCACCAGCGATTCACTTTAAGTACTTGCCCTTTAAAGTATAACCAGCGCCAACTGATGGTGCCAATACTGATGATAGCAACCCACCACGCAGCCTCCTGCCAGAGCAATAACAAGCTAAAGCTATGAATAAAAATCATTAAAACAATCGAATATTGATTAGCGAGCCAACTTTTATTCATGATCCGCCCTTACTAACGCCAACGTGGTTAACACTCGTTGACGCTGCGTTTCCCCTCGATTAACAGCGACACGGCTATGAGGTAGAACAAGCCCAAACGGCTGGTTTTTTTTAGACAATTCAATTGTTAAGTAACTGAGGTAGGATAGTTTCTCTTCTTTATCCTTAGCAACAATTTGATCGTAATCCAGCCAGTTTGGTTCACCAATAGTCTGCTCAAACTGCTTAGTTAACATTCCCTTACCTTGTGCCACTTGTTTCCAGGCAACTCGCTTTAACGACTCACCAAGATGGTACGAGTCTAAACCAGAAAAGTGATCACCTGTTTGGGTTAATGCATGGCGCTTTCCTTGCTCATCATTGGCTGCAATCAACGCAACTTGCTTATAAGAAAGGGGGTTGGGATAAACAATGACCTGCTGATTTAAATCAATATGAGACCAAGCCCTAAACAACCCCAATGGAAAAACGCTAGCAACCGTTATTCTGTCTAATTGATACTGTCCACGGGCCTTTGCACCAAGCCGTAAAGCACAGTATTGCTGCCCTGCCACTTGTTGGATTACGGTATGCTCTTCATTTTCATAATTTAATTCAATACCATACTTTGGCTTTTCAGCATCGAGTAAACAACTCACCTTCAGCGGTTGTTCGGCAAAAGATTCGCCCTGATTGTTAGCCTGTAAGCTCAAGCCAGCGAGGTTTTGATAGCACAACAACATCGTACTCGCAAAGATACTGATTAATAACATGCTCAGCAAAATAATCAGATTATTTTGATAATTTGTTCCAAGCAAAAAGAGTGCGATGGCCCCTAAGCAATAATAAGCGCCAAAGCGACTAGGTAATATAAAAATATTATGCCTATGCAGTTTCACCTTAGCCGCTGGCGGGATGCGTTTATCAAGCCACTTTGACCACGTTTTCTGTTTGAATCGGGACCAAATATTCATCAATCACCCAATTGGGTTAATGCTATGAAGCAATTGTTCACTATAAGACTGCCCTGTTCGCTGGTTTGTGCCTCGCAAGCGATGTTCCGTAGCCCCAGGTAAAATAGCTTGAATATCTTCGGGTAAGAGATAATCGCGTCCCTCGATCATCGCCCAAGCTTTCGCCACGGCTAAGATCGCTTGAGAAGCACGGGGAGATAGCGCATGAGGGTAAAGACTATTAACACGAGTCTCTTGAACAAGCGCTAATAAGTAATCGAGTACAGGTTCAGAGACTGACACCGCAGCAGCTCTTGTCTGAAACTGCTGAAGACTTTGCTTATCCATGATAGCTTGAAGCTGTTCCCCCCTTATTTGCTTGCCTTGCAAGATTTTCTTTTCGGCCTCGACGCTTGGATAACCCAAACTAATACACATACTAAAGCGATCTAATTGAGAGTCAGGCAGTTCAAAGGTGCCTGAATGCTCTAAAGGGTTCTGTGTTGCAATAACAAAAAATGGATCAGGTAATGGATAGGTCTTTCCGTCGACACTCACTTGCCGTTCAGCCATCGCCTCAAGCAGCGCGCTTTGAGTTTTAGGGCTGGTACGATTAATTTCATCAGCCAACAACACTTGATTAAAAACCGGCCCCTGATGAAAGGTAAACTGTTGTTGTGATGTATCAAAAATTGATACCCCAATCAGATCAGCAGGCAACATATCACTAGTAAATTGCACACGCTGATACGATAAACCACAGCTGATAGCTAACGCATGCGCCAACGTTGTTTTACCAACCCCAGGAACATCTTCTAGTAATAAATGACCATTGGCGAAAATACAACCTAGCGCTTGTTTGATTTGATGTTCTTTACCTAATAACTGCTGATTTATTTGCTCAATAATTGCCGTGATTGTCGCTGTCATGTCAAAGCCAAGAAAAAGTAATTTAATCCAGTTTATCCTAAAATAATCAGCTATGGGCAGGTATAATAATGAAAAAATCATTCATAGGCTGCTTATGCTCAGTTATCGACATAGTTTTCACGCAGGCAATTTTGCTGACGTGCTAAAACACCTAGTTCAAACATTAATCATTGATTCTTTGAAACAAAAGCCGAAGCCTTTTGTTTATCATGATACTCACTCAGCAGCCGGGCGTTATGACTTACGCGATGAAAAAAGTGAAAAGACAGGTGAATATAAAGATGGCATTGCCAAGATTTGGCAACAAGATGATATTCCTGACGTCCTACACGACTACATTGAAGTGATTAAAGAGCTAAACCCAAATGGCGAGTTGACGTATTACCCGGGTTCACCTCTGGTGGCAAAAATGTTGATGGGAAATCATAACCGACTTGAGCTAACCGAACTTCACCCCACTGATATTGAACTACTAAAGCAAGAGTTTCAGGGCGATCGTAAAGTTAGAATCCAGCAAATTGATGGTTATAAGGGTATCAAAGCGATGTTGCCGCCACCTCAGCGCCGCGCCCTAGTATTAATCGACCCTCCTTACGAGTTAAAAACAGAACATAATGATGCGATCAAAGGTATCGTTGAAGCTCATAAGCGTTTTTCGACTGGTATTTATGCTTTATGGTACCCGGTTGTATCTCGCAATCAGGTAAACCGCTTCTGTGAGAAGTTCTCTCAGCAAGGGATCCGAAAAATATTGCGCATTGAACTTTGTGTAAAGCAAGATACTAACGAGTTTGGTATGACTGGTACAGGAATGATTATAGTCAATCCACCATGGAAGCTTGAGCAACAAATGAAAGAAGTATTACCATGGTTAACCAAACACTTAGCACAAGACGATTCGGCTCATTTTAAGGTTGAATGGTTAGTTGAAGAGTAATCATTTGGCTGGTTATTAAAGACCATGGGTTTAGAAATAAAACCCTAGAGTTGCAAACCATAGATTACGAATGTAATCTATGGTTTTTTATTACTCGTTATGGTGTTATATGAAATTATTGCTTGTTCTATTGGTTTTATTTATCAGTGGCTGTAGCCAACGGGTCCATTTAATCAGCCAAGGCTATACCCCTGAGCAGTTATCTCCCATTGTCACCGCGCTCGAAGAGTTAGATTTAGAAGTAAAGCATTCCGATATCCCATTACCAACAAACTTCAGTGACAACACGATTATCAGTCATCCTAGCTTAGCCACCAGCAATCAATTAGCTAATATCCAAGAATTGCTTCACAGCCTTGAATTAAGTCCTGTGCAATTGCTCCATTTCGCTTCAAATCATAAGCATTATTATACTCAGGGTAATATTGGGCTCTACCTACGCCACCCTGAGCATAAGAGTAGGCCTCAACCACCGCTTTACGTCATGAGTCAATATTGCTCTTCAGGTAATGCGACATTAGGTATGCAGCCTAATGGTCAGTTCTTACTCGAAGTTGAGGTATATGGTGAGAAAAAGTCAATTCATGCCAGCTCTGGCCAATGGGTGTTTGACGGAGAGAACCTTGTCTTAACCCATTCTCAGAACCAAGTGGCCCACTTTAAAATGCAGCAAAAGACAGTTTCAACTTATTTGGGGCCGCGCAGAAGTAAAGTATTCATCCCACAAGAAAACCACAACCTACCGCCAGCGTTTAACTGTGAATTTATCATTATTGATATGAGCTCAGCCCCTTAACAGCGCGCTTGTTTGGCTGCACTATCGTAAGCCAAAATCTCTTGTTGGGGTAAGGCTTTCTCATATAGCCACCCTTGCGCAACATCGATACCTAACTCTTTAACCAATGATAACTCCTCTGCCGTTTCGACACCTTCAGCCACAACGTGATACCGCATGCGACCAAAAATTTTGGCAATCTCCTGATACAGCAATTTACCTTCAGGTTGTTGTGTTTGCGCTAAAAACTGACGATCGAGTTTAACATGACTCACTGGTAGATTAGCCAACATAAACAAACTCGAATACCCTGTACCAAAGTCATCAATAACCGTTGTGATCCCGTGTTCTTTCAGCTTTTTAATATGCGTAGAGACTTGTTCTTGTTGATCTAAGTAGCTTGACTCAATGATTTCCACCTTAACCTGCTCATTAAAGCCTGCAAATGTTTTACATAAGTGTTCTACCAGATGTGCCTTTGTTAAAACGTCAGGGTTTAAGTTAATACTAATTTCGGGAGAAAAGCCCTGCTGATGCCAACACATAAGGTCTTTACTTGCTTGTTCAATCACCCATAAATCAATCAACTCGGTTTGCTTATGTTTAATTAGCTCGTCTAAAAAATACGGCCCTTTAATCACTCCCTGTGGGTCTTTGATTCTAAGCAGTGCTTCATAGCCACAAACATTACCTGAGGCCAGACATATTTGTGGCTGATAATATAAAAGTAATTCACCATCACTAATAGCTTGCAGGGCATGCTGTAACGCTTGAGTTGAACGCTTAGATTGCCATTGCTGCTGGATAAACCGGTGCTCACTACGCGCCATATACTGCTGAGATATATTGAGCTTTTGAGCAAGGGATGAAATAGCCGTCCCAGAGTTTGTTTGATTTGCACTCCAGCGTAGAAATGGAAAGTAAAGCGCTGCGTTCATAAGAATTAAAGCGCCTTGTAATAGCATCGCATTTGCATCACTCCCTACAAAGTAGCCGTCAATAATTGCAGGAACCATCCAACTCATTTCAATCTGTTCATAACCAACCCAACCCCATGAGATCACAGCATAGGAGATTAAAAAATTAAGCGCGGGTGCCAATATGAAAGGGATGAATAATATAGGATTCAAGAAAACGGGTAAGGCAAATAAAATAATTTCACAAAAATTAAAGATACTAAACGGGATAGAAAATTTAGCGACGGAGCGCTCATGACTATCCTTATTTAGAAAAAGAGCAGCGATAATTAAACCAACAAAACATCCCGTTCCACCGACAATAACAAACGTATCGTAAAATAATTTTGCGCTAAGCCCGGCAAATATCTCCTGTCCGAGGTAACCACTGTCAAATAATAAATCGAACATGTTATCGCCATGGATACCAACAAACCAAAACAAGTGTACAGTAAGCATTCGTTCAAAAGTTAATTGAGCCACAGACGAGTTTGCATAATCAGGGCTAAGTGCTTGAGTTAACCAAGCGCCAATCTCATTAATCATTGGCATAATTAAGAACAAACCAAAGAAAACAAACAAAAATGGAAAGATCAGGGTAAATTTACTTTTTAGAAATTCACTGACACCAGCTACATTATGAATCGCACGCGGTACCAACTTTAAAAACCAATTCAACCCAACGCTCGTTAATAGAGGAATAATCACCGCATAAGCGCTCGATCCCGTACTATTAAGTTGGAAGCTACCGCTCTCAAGTTGCAAATAATGACCATGAACACAAAAACTTAGCGCTGCGAGCATGGCACCAACAGCACCATCATGCATCAAGTTTTTTGAATAATGAAAACCAACAGAAATCGCGACCATCACTGGAAATAGTAATTGAACGGCAGTGACGCTCTCAATAGCGAGGGTGGCAAGGTAATCATCCGGGCTAAGCACATTAAAGTAGAGTGCACCGTTGATTAGAATGTTGGCGATACCCAAACTAATAAAATACGGAATAAGCGCAATGAACGCTTCTCTTATCGATAATAAGAGACAAGAGTGGATAACTTGTTCAAATAGGCTTTTAAGCTTGTCTATCAAAATATCTCAACTACATTAACGAAAGTCAAAGAGCGAAAGCGAGCAAGTCCTAGCAATCCATGTTACAACTTCTTAACATTCACCATAAGGGATGAATAGATTAATACCAAAGATGGAGATTTTTTACAACGGAATAGTTGATTTAGATTGGCTTATAGCGTTGAGTGAACGCATTTTACACATTAGCTTTTTATAAAATGACCAGCTAGATCAAAAATTTAACAAGTCTGGTCATTTTCGAAAGACTAAATACCTTTTTTTGAATATAAAGTCACTTTGTCTGCGACAAACTTAATGTTGATGTTTTTATCAGCATCGCCCCAAGTGCATTGTTTTAAACCAATGGTTTCATCGCACTTGCTTGCTGTGCCTAATAAGGTCTCAACTTCAGAAAAGTCCATTCCGACTTCAAGTGTATTGTAGTTTTCAGTGGTAATTTTGCTACAACCACTTAAAAGTAAGCTGGCACTTAATGCTGCTAATAACGTTAATCTTTTCATCTTTTTTCCTAAATTATTTCAGCCAATCTTGTTCTGGCAAAAATTGTTCATACAACAATGCCTCTTCTGAGCCAGCAATAGGCTGGTAATTATATTCCCAGCGCACCAACGGCGGCATTGACATTAAAATAGACTCTGTTCGACCACCACTTTGCAGACCAAAGTGTGTACCACGATCATATACTAAGTTAAATTCAACATACCGACCACGGCGATAAAGCTGGAATTGACGCTGGCGCTCACCATACTCTGTATCTTTGCGTGCTTTTACAATAGGCAAGTACGCGTCAACAAAGCCATTGCCAACCGCTTGCATAAAGTTAAAGCTTTGCTCAAAACCTGTGTCATTTAGATCGTCAAAGAATAGTCCACCGATTCCTCGAGCTTCGTCACGATGCTTTAAGAAAAAGTATTCATCACACCATTTCTTATATTTTGGGTACTTATCATCACCAAAAGGCGCGCATAAGTCATGAGCAGTTTGATGCCAGTGCTGACAGTCATCTTTATTACCGTAATATGGGGTTAAGTCAAAACCACCCCCAAACCACCAAATAGGCTCTTGCCCTTCAGCATAAGCAATAAAAAAGCGAACATTGGCATGAGACGTCGGCACATAAGGATTTTTAGGGTGAATAACTAATGAAACACCCATCGCCTCAAAACGGCGACCGGTCAACTCTGGACGAGCAGCTGTTGCAGATGGTGGTAAAGTAGCTCCCATCACATGAGAGAAATTTACACCCGCTTGCTCAAATGTTTGACCATCGGTCAGCACACGACTTTCACCGCCACCACCTTCTTCACGTTGCCATGAATCTTTTGCAAATCGAGCTTGTGGCTCTTGACTCTCTAATGCACTGCAGATGCTGTCTTGCAATGACTTTAAATACGTAATGACTTGTTCTACATTAATTTGGCTCATGAGCGAAACTCTTCTCCAGTAATAGCATCAATGATAGTTGATGGCTTATCAAAACCAAGCGTTTTTCCTTTAATAACACAATCGACTTGCTCAACGAGCTGTGGGTCTAGTGATTGCCAACTGTCCGCAGGCGGTAACCCTGTAAGATTAGCGCTTGTAGAAACGATAGGACGATTCACAGCACGGCATAACGCGACCACATCGGGTTGGCTGGTTAAGCGAACAGCTATACTAGCAAATTTTCCACTAAGTAGAGGTGATATCTCATGATTCTTTTGTACCACCTGAGTTATACCATCAGGCCAGCGCTCTAAGATTTGCTGTTGCATAGCCGCAGACACACCAGATAAGTCGATATAAGGTAATAATTGTTCAAAATCACTCGCCAACAAGATTAACCCTTTCTCTGCAGGGCGCTGCTTTAAGGCTAACAAACGTTGTAACGCTTGTTCATTATCAGGGTCACAACCTAAGCCAAAAACCGCTTCCGTTGGATACGCAATAATTCCACCATTGAGAAAAATTTCTACGGCATGTTGATCAGTCATATTGGCGACTCATATATAGTTAAGATTGGTAAATTTTATCAATATAATGCAACACCAACTAGTGCATTTTAACAAATTATCCCGAGTAACATAGATTCCGTATTGCTTAAAATAAAGGTATAATCGCTCATTAATTTTACCTGCTCTTGATGACTGGTAACACAAAGCTCACCTAAATTATAAGGCGTATATAATGACTGTCGGTATTATCATGGGGTCAAAATCTGATTGGCCAACAATGAAACATGCAGCAGAAATGCTTGATCTTTTTAATGTTCCTTACGAAACCAAAGTAGTTTCAGCCCATAGAACACCTCATTTATTAGCGGAATATGCTGAGTCAGCAAAAGAGCGTGGAATCAAAGTCATTATTGCCGGTGCAGGCGGTGCAGCACACCTCCCAGGCATGGCAGCAGCCTTTACTAGCTTACCTGTCTTAGGTGTTCCAGTTCAGTCAAAAGCCCTCAGCGGTCAAGACTCACTACTATCAATTGTACAGATGCCAAAAGGAATTGCAGTTGGTACGTTAGCCATTGGTAATCCAGGCGCAGCAAACTCTGGCTTGCTAGCGGCACAAATTATCGGTACATACGATGAGAAAGTTCAAGCGGCAGTTGAGGCTTTCCGTAAGGAACAAACAGATACAATCCTGAACAACCCTAATCCTGCAGAATAAGGGTAACGTGATGAATGTATTAATGTTAGGTGCGGGTCAACTAGCTCGCATGATGGCACTAGCGGCCAAGCCGCTAAATATTGAAGTACGTGCTTATGATGTTGGCTCTGAACAAGTTATCAACCCATTAGCCAATGAACAGGTGTATGGCGACCTTGCTTCAGGCATTGCTCATGCTGATGCAATTACTGCCGAGTTTGAACATATTGACCATGATGTCCTAGCATTATGTGAAGCGTCGGGGAAATTAAAACCATCAAGCCAAGCGATTAAGATTGGTGGTGACCGCCGCTTAGAAAAAGCATTACTAGCCCAATCCCAAGCTGATAATGCCGAACACGTGATTGTTGAAGACGAGCAAGGCTTTCAGCAAGCCCTTGAACATTTAAGTCTACCAATCATTTTAAAAAGTGCCCTTGCTGGCTATGATGGTAAAGGCCAATGGCGTTTAAAATCAAACGAGCAGGCAGCACAAGTTTGGACGGAAGTTGATGAGTTCTTCGCTGGTAGCAAAAGTTTAGTTAAGCAAGGTATTGTTGCTGAGCAGATGGTACCCTTTGATCGTGAAGTTTCTCTAGTTGGAGTACGTGGCGTTAATGGTGATGTCAAAGTTTACCCACTAACAGAGAATCATCACACTGATGGTGTGCTATCGGTTTCATTAGCCTTAACTGGTGAAGAAGAACTACAAAAACAAGCACAGCAAGTGTTTACTAACTTAACTAACGCAATGGACTATGTTGGTATCTTAGCTATTGAGTTCTTCCAAGTTGGTAATAAGTTATTGGTGAATGAAATTGCACCTCGCGTTCACAACTCTGGTCACTGGACTCAACAAGGTTCTGACACTTGTCAATTTGAAAACCATATCCGAGCGGTATGCGGGTTGCCATTAGGTGGTACTGAACTACTGCGTCCCACGGCGATGATAAACATTTTAGGCGAAGATCAGGTGTCTAATGAAGTCTTAGCCATTCAGGGTGTCTCTGTGCATTGGTACGGTAAAACGAAACGTGCTGGCCGTAAAATGGGACATATCAATGTATCTGGCGAAAGTCACGCTCAGCTACAACAGCGCTTACAAGCTGTTGCTGACTTATTACCTGAGTCAGCATTTTCTGATATTAAAGCGTATATCGGTAACTTAACCTAATCCTGTTGCTATTCCAATGAAAAAGGATACCTTGGTGGTATCCTTTTTTTTGGCTATGTCGCAGTTAACTGTTGCGATTTGTTAATGGCAGCGGATCTTTGATGTGCTAAGGCGAGTTGCTGACTAATGTGAGGCTTGCTCGAGCACAACAGCTAACTAAGACATAGCCTTTTTTACCCGCTTCTAGTTAATGAAACAACTGGGCTATTGGCCTTGTTTATGACTACATTTCTTATCCGCACAAATTAGCGTCATTCCACCAGCCATTTTTTTCTGGATCAATAACTCAAAGCCGCAAGCTTCACACTGCCCTGTAACAGGCTGATAATTGATTACAAATTTACATTTAGGGTAAGCGTCACATGCGTAGAATGTTTTTCCATAACGCGACACTCTTTGTGCAAGGTGACCTTGGTGGCACTGTGGACAGGTCGCCATTTCTTGCTCTTCGTTTTGGTGCTCAATATGATGGCATTCTGGATAATTTGAACACCCAATAAAAATACCATAGCGCCCCTTTTTAATCGCTAGCTCATTACCACATTCAGGACACTCTGAACCTGCAATAATTTGTTCATCCATTGCTTCTTGTGACACTAGGGGGCGAGTATAGCTACAAGTGGGGTAATTATTACAGCCAAGAAAAGGGCCATGTTTAGAATTTTTTATTTGTAATTCACAGCCACATTCAGGGCAAAGTTCATATTCTTTTTCTAACGCATGTTCATGTTGCGAAAACAACTCGGGTTGTTGTTTTTTCATAGCATTACCCACTGACGATTAATCATACCTATTATACCCAGTAGGCAAATAAATGTGAAATCATGACCTTAGTTTAACTCGGTGATAACCGTTAACAGCTAGCCTTTTCTTCTCTTGGAAAGGCCACTTTGCTACTGAATATTTTCAACCTAAAGAACCTAGCCTTTAGTCTAGCTAAAATTTTACATAAGTTGTAAATCCCCGTAGGATACAGGGGTATTTAAGCATATTTTTATAATGATAATTTTAGGATTTTCTCACATGAAAAAGTTTTCTCTAGCGCCGATTGCGTTAGCTCTAGCCCTTACTGGCTGTACAGGTTCAGAAAAAGCACCTGAAACAAAAGTACAAACAACACAAGCGGTCAATGCTGTACAACTTGAAGCAAGCAACCCGTTCTCTCAGCCTTGGACGACACCACACGGTATTCCAGACTTTCCCAAGATTAATACTGAACATTACCTACCAGCCTTTAAAGCGGCCATGGCCCAACAGAAGCAAGAGATTGCAGCTATCGTAGCCAACACAGAAGCTCCGACATTTGCTAATACTATCGAAGCCTATGAGTTCACTGGTAACTTAATGGATCGCGTAGCTAACGTTTTCTATAACCTAACATCTGCTGAAACAAGTGATGAATTAAAAGCCATCGCTAAAGAAGTATCACCTTTACTTTCAGCACACTGGGATGATTTATCGTTAAACGCAGATTTATTTAAACGCGTTGAAGCGGTATACCAACAAAAAGACCAGTTAAACCTGTCGACTTCACAAGCCAAGTTATTAGAAGATAGCTACATCGGTTTCGTTCGTGCAGGCGCAAAACTAAACGCATCAGAAAAAGCCAAAATTCGTGAGTTAAATGCAGAAATTGCAAAATTAACTCTTCAGTTTGGTGACAATTTACTCGCTGAAACCAATGCCTTTGAGGTCGTAGTATCAGATAAGAGCAAGCTTTCTGGTTTATCTCAATCAATCATTGATGCAGCAGCAGCGACAGCTAAATCTCGAGGCCACGAAGGTAAGTGGGTATTTACTACTCACCGTCCATCAATTACACCTTTTATCACCTACGCAGATGATCGTGAACTCCGTAAAGAGCTATACCTAGGTTATATTAATCGTGCTAATAACGATAACGAGTTTGATAACAAGAAAACCTTAGCAAAAGTAGCTTCATTACGCGCAACAAAAGCGAAATTAATGGGTTATCAGTCTCACGCTCATTACGTATTAGAAGATCGTGTAGCGAAAACACCTGCTGCTGTTTATGAGTTACTAAACCAGATTTGGCCAACTGCACTAGCAAAAGCTAAAGTTGAAGTCGCAGACATGCAAAAGCTGGTTGACGCAGAAGGCGGCAAGTTCAAGATTGAAGCATGGGATTACGCTTACTATGCAGAAAAAATTCGCAAGGCACGTTATGATATCGATGAAGAGCAAACACGCCCATACTTCGCGTTAGAATCAACACTACAAGGTGTGTTCCATACCGCAGAAAAACTTTTTGGTATTACGGTTAAAGAGCGCACAGACTTACCAACTTATCACGATGATGTGCGTACTTTTGAAGTTTATGAAGCAGACGGAACCTACATTGGCTTATTCCTAGCTGACCACTATGTTCGCCCTGGTAAACGTGGCGGCGCTTGGATGAACTCGTATCGCAAGCAATACAACATGAATGGCGTTGATTCAACACCTATCATCGTGAACGTTCTAAACTACCCACGCCCAACAGGCGATGAGCCAGCATTGTTAACGTTCGATCAGGCAAGTACACTATTCCACGAATTTGGCCATGCGTTACACGGTTTATTGTCTGACGGTACTTACCGCTCTCAAACAGGCACATCGGTTCCACGTGATTTCGTAGAGTTCCCATCACAAGTAATGGAAAACTGGATGCTACAACCAGAAGTGTTAGCCGTTTTTGCTAAGCACTACAAAACAGGTGAAGTGATCCCACAAGAACTTGTTGATAAGATCCAAGCAGCAAGTAAGTTCAACCAAGGTTTTGCGACAACAGAATACATGGCTGCAACTTTATTAGACTTAAACTGGCATTCACTAGAAGATGATAAAATCCGTGATGCCGCGAGCTTTGAAAAAGACGCACTGGATAAGCTTGGTTTAATTAGCGAGATCACTCCACGCTATCGCTCTACTTATTTTGCGCATATCTTCTCTGGTGGTTACTCAGCAGGATACTACAGCTACATTTGGTCTGACGTATTTGGTTCTGATGCATTTTCAGCATTTAAAGAGAATGGTATTTTCGATCAAAAAACAGCACAAGCTTTCAGAAAATACATCTTTGCTTCAGGCGGCAGTGATGATGCGTTAACGCTGTACAAGAAATTCCGAGGTAAAGAGGCGAGTATAGAACCTCTATTAAAAAGCCGTGGGTTAACTGAGTAATAAAATTAGGCTCAAAAAATGAAAAATGCCCTTATTAATTAAGGGCATTTTTATTTCTGTTAAACCACTTGATTACGATGTTCAATCACCAGTGTTCGAAGCCCCTGCACTGTGAGTATCAACACTACACTCAAACCAAATAATGGAAACAAAACGGCAAATGCTGCAATCGCTCCTAACACCCACCAACTAATGCTAAATGACTTGGGCGCATTTGGAATTCCCCACTGTCCCTGTGGCCTGCGCATAAAATAGGACACAATACTACCAACGGACGCGATAAGAAAAATAGCGCAAGAGATTAATACAATCCACCAGTTAGCACTACCATACTCTCCTTGATGTAATCGCATAAATATTTGGCGCAAATCCATTAGCATACCAACATGAGACCAATCTAATTGCTTCACGACGATTCCGGAGTACTGATCCAAATGAATTACTTCTTGATCGCTAAGCCACAAACTTCTATTACTTACACTAAATACACCAAGATCAGTTTTAGGCAATGTCACTGTTACTTTACCGGGCAATTGCTGTGCTTGTGCCACCTGAGCCATAGCATCTAACGAAAGTCTTTCAATTGCCTTGACTGATTGCAGAGAGTCGGTCTTACGCCACTGAGCTGGATAACCAGAGTCAGTTTGCTTTTGTACCCACTTCAGCTGATTACCAAAAACATCAGTCCATGGCATCGCACCTGCGATTATCATTAACAACACAAGGGATGTCCAAAAACTAAAAACACCATGAATATCACGCCACACAATGCGTTTACTTCTCTGGGTACGTATTTCAACGAGGCGTTTGGCGCTAAAGTTCTTAAATGGAAACCATATAATTAACCCAGTGATCAATAACACAATAAACCAACTAGCCACTAATTCAACCAGTAAAGTTCCTGGCGTATTTAGTAACAGTTCACCATGAAGCTTTCTCACGGTATACATAAACGTATCGGTTTGTTTTATATCTCCAGTAACCTGAGCTGTATAGGGGTTAACATAGACAATATGCGCTGGTCTCCCTTTGGACTTAATATAAAACTGCGTCGCTTCATTGGAATGTTGAGGTAAAGTAAATTTAGTGATCGGCGCTGAGGTATAAGCCTTAACCGCTTCAGCCTGACGTGCTATAGAGTGTGGATTACCAATTTTCGCTTCAACAAACTTAATCTCCTGATAAGTCCAATTGTTAACATCTGCTTTGAATAAATAAATAACACCTGTGATTGTTAATAGAATAATGAAAGGCAATGATAGTAGACCAGCTATAACATGCCACTTCCATAACCAACGATTTAATTGAATTGATACCATTATTACTCCCTAAAATTATTCAACGGACCAGCATAGACTGTTCGGCTAGGTTTAGAGAATTTAGCCAATTGCTCGCTCCTCTTGCCCTACCACAAAAACATCAATTACAAGCTTATTAGAATCGACATCACGCTCTATCTCATTAGTGACTGCAGCCAGCACTAAGCAATCGTGGACCCATGTTATCTGTAATATGCGCGTGGCCATACTATGGAGCAGAACCGATGATAAATACCTTAGGAATGAAGGTTTCATACTGTTCTTTTAAAAATACCCCATAAGTTTCTACGCGTATTTTATAGGGAGCAGCGAAAATTTAAATGCGTCAAAATGTCACAGGTCAAAACAAAAAGCCCAGTGATTTACACTGGGCTTTTTACTTCAGTTACATAAAAATAGTTAGTTAACTTTAAACTCACCTGCCACCTGTTTAAGCTTATAGCCTAGTTGGTTTAAGTGTTCACTAGAAGCAGATATCTCGGTAACACCCAATGCATTTTGTTTAGCGGCATCGTTAATAATCACTAGAGCTTGATTAATTTCTTCCGAAGCCAATGACTGTTGGGACGCTGCTGTTGCAATTTGCTCAGCGTTTGCACTTATTGACTCGATTTCATTATACGACGCAGTGATTGAATTTGCGGTTTCTTTTGCATTCTCAACCGTGTCTTCTGCCAATTGGTTACTCTTCGTCATCACAGTCACGACATCTTTTACTACGGCCTGCAAGACACTAATCATATTCTCAATATCACTGGTTGATAGTTGAGTCTTATGAGCTAGCTGCCTAACTTCATCAGCTACCACAGCAAAACCACGACCTTGCTCACCTGCACGAGCTGCTTCAATAGCTGCATTAAGTGCAAGCAAATTTGTTTGATCGGCAATCCCTCTAATAACCTCTAAGATAGTGCCAATTTCCTGTGACTTTTGTTCAACCGTATCAATAGCAGATGTCGCACTGCTAATCTCTTGGGACAGTACACTAATAGTCCGGATAGTTTGGTCAACTTGAGCTTTAGCTTTACCCGAAGAGTCTTTTATCCCCAAAGTTGATCCTGCAACTTGATGTGCGTTTACCGAGACCTCTTGAATAGTCGCAGCCATTTCATGCATCGCCGAAGAAACATTTTGAATATTGACTTGCTGCTCTTGTAAGCTAATATTCGCCTGCTCTGCTACAACACTACTTTGTCCCGCCGCAGTAGAAAGCTCAACTGTCATTCCTCCAATTTTCCCAAGTACACTATTGAGGTGGTTCGTCATCTTATACATTGACGAGTAAACACCAGTTTGTGGAACACCAGCAGGGAACCGATAGGTTAAATCACCTTCGGCTATTAATTCCGCAAGGTTGGCCATTCTTTTCGGTTCACCACCAATAGGTCTGAGAATAGCCCTAGTAAAAATAAGCGCAATAGCAGCAACTATCATTGCTGTGATTAGACCCATCATGACAATTATGAACCGAAGATCTTTTACCGACTTTAATGCTTCAGCTTCATCTATTTCAGTAAGTAACACCCAATTCACATCTTTAATATTTAATGGAGTATAAGCTGATAAAACAGGATTCCCGTTATAATCAATAATAAGCTCACTACCTTTCTCTCCTTTCAATGCAGCTCTAACGGCAGTCGTATCGACACCATTATTGGCTACATCCCCAGCAAAACTAGCTTCAACCGACCGAGCCACAGGGTCCAAAAAGGAATCTGAGCGCAATTTAAAATCGTGACCAACAAGATAGCTCTCTCCCGTTTTACCCATTCCTTCTCTCTGCTGCATTACTGAATCAATTCGCTCTAATGAAAGCTGTAGGGCAATAACGAGCTTTATCTCTCCTTTATCCATCAAAGGAACACCAATAAAACCTGCAGGAACTCCATTACTAGGAGCATAGGGAGAGAAATCTTCGATTTTAAAAGAACCGCTATTCATTACATTTGTAAAAAGGCGCGCAAGGCCTGAATCTGAATATGCCCCGTTGAGTAAGTTAGTTTGGTAATCAGATTCTCTCTCAACAGTGTAAAATACATCCCCACTTGGATTTATCAAAAATAAGTCGTAATAGCCATAATGTTCAATGAATGAAGAAAATTGAGAGTGGTGATTAGAAGCCTGTACAGCGCTGTCATTTTGATTCGATGAAAAGTATTTTGAAACAGTGTTTCTTAAGACGACTAGTTCTGTTTCGCGAGATTTAAAATAAGATTCAATTTGAGTTTTTTTGATCTCACGTACAGCCTCTAATTTATTATAGGCTGTATATTCAAGAGAATTACTAGCTGTATATAATGCAGTAACTCCCAACAGTATTAGCGGTAATAGACCAATTGACAGAAAAGCGATAAGAACTTGTTGCTTTAACTTCACAGTAAAGGCTCCATTTTTACACAAGTTGCTTCAGTACTCTATATAAGAAGATATTGATACTGGGCAGAATTTGATAATTTCATACAACATTGACCTATAGGCCAAAACGAAGATGCATACTATTCTTGCAGATAGACAAATGCTAATCATTATCAATAATTTTATATTTCGATATGTTATAACATTAAGGTGTAAAGTTATATACACACAAAAAAATAAAGTAATTAGACTAAAGTCGCACTGTTTTAGCTCTTAATAAAAACGAAGGGAGATAACTAATAATATTACTAGCAACGATCGTAACCACAAAACTGTATTATACCAATCCACACTAAAAGTTGCCCAGTCTCTAGAGCATAAGGTTTAACTGTCTCTTTGTATTTTATAAAACTGAACCAAGCTTGAGTGCATTGTTCTACGATGTCTTCATAATTTTTAAAACAACGATTTGATAAATGATGTTGGCGTAGCTATTGCCAGCCTACACCATCCATAATGACTACGGCATATCGGCCAGCTTCTGTTTCGCCTGTCGCTGAGCAGACCGCCCCATACATATTGGCATATTCAAACTACTGTTGTTGGACAGCTCTTGGGCGAGTCCCCGTTTTTACCCAAATTCTTGTTGTCGTGTTTTGCTGACAAAGACACCGTACCAGGGATCGTCTGGATCATTGTATGTTCAATTTTTTAAACTCGTCTTGCGCTTTTTGTGATTGTTTTGGGTGTTTTGAACGACTTGTGATCCAACTGAATCCTATCTTTTTAAGCAGCTTGTATACGTGATTGAGGTGGTAATCAACGCCAAACTGAGTTGAGATTTAGTCTTTAATGTCATGACCAGTTAATCGACCACCAACGTCTGATTTTGCTTGATGCTCAATATAGCTGACGAGCTGTTTAGTTTGTTGAGGTGATAGTTGGGCTTTCCTTCCAAGACGAGGTTTATCTTCAAGGCCTGATAAACCTTGAGATAAATAGTTCGATACCCAGTTGTTAACACTGCGTCTGCTTAATTAAGTGTTCGACGTATTGAGCAAGGTCCCGGCTAAAAAAACTACCGGGATGACGTCTGCCAATTTAATAAAACCCTAGAACGCAAAAAGCCCCCGAAACTTAATGCGGGGGCTTTCTTTAAATAGGTGATTGGCAATGTCCTACTCCCTCGGCTCGCAGCCCTTCGAACAGCGTTCGAGGAAACAAGCTGTGCCTATGTTGATCCGCGAGCGATGATCGTTGCCTCGGCGCAACATCGTTTCACTACACAGTGATGAGGCTTATCATCACGCGTATCAACTTTTCTTTAAACAACGAAAAACGCCCCAACATTACTGTTGGGGCGTTTCTCTAAATAGGTGTCTAGCAATGTCCTACTCTCACATGGGGAAACCCCACACTACCATCGGCGCTAAATCGTTT